>JAUWNQ010000010.1 GCA_030612565.1 Candidatus Bipolaricaulota bacterium
ACTGAGTGGGTGTTTACCTCAGTCCGGCTGGGGAAGGTCAGTGCCCACAATCCCAGCGTGTACGTGACCGGGCAGTCGGCCAGGCCCATAGTACCTTGGAAGCCGTCGCACAAAGGTTCTCAACCGGGAAAGACCGGCCACCGACCGGCGGCGACGGTGGAGGGAAGGGGTCTGACCAAGGGGAACTCGGTTGAGTCCAGCACACGCCGGACGCAGAGACGGAGGGAGCGATATGGCGAACTCTAAACGGGCACGAAACGGGAAACCGCGGACACAGACAAGAGGAAGTACCTACATTGAGCCCAGAGGTGTGTCACAGGGACTGGAGCGAGTACGGGAGGCAGTATCCAACGCCTTCGCGTTATCAACCCGAGGTAGGAGCCGGATGAGCGTAATTCCTCACGTCCAGATCTGTGCGGGGGGCACCCGGCGACGGGTGTCCCTACCGCGACGAGCAGGGAGAAGCGATCAGTCGATACCTCTTTCTACGCTTGATCGCCATAGCCATAGTTGCTACGATAGACAGGATGAAAAGGTAAGGGGGTGAATCACATGGCAAAGAAGGAACTTCTTAACAAGCTCTCCATCTACATTCCACAGAAGAAGATGGAAGAGAAGCCGGTCGAGCGCCTGATCCGGCTGGGGAATAAGAAGGATCGCTCGATCAACTATATGGTCGTAGAGGCGATTCTCGGGTACCTGGGAAGGGAGGAGAAGAAGGGTTAACCTCCTTATTCGCTAGCCCGACCTTACCGCAGATGAGGGTATTGCAGTGGCTGGTTCTGCTCTGCACAGGGGAGCACTAGCTCCACTGACTCACTTCACCAGGCGGTTTAAACAACCGTATTGTGCAGAGGGGAAGAGAATATCTCGCCCAGAGGTTGCATGCCATAACTCATGGTAAACCTCACCAAGGGGACAATTCGAGGAAGGACTTAGCCCCCGAGTGCAGGCGGGTAAACAGTAAGCTCAAGATCGTGCGGCAGAAGTACCTTGGCCGTCTCGGCAACATTATCACTGCTGTGACCGAGCACCGCGAAGGGCGTCTCCTTCCGCGGCCGCAGCGGGAGGGGATCGTCAACTTAGGGGTTGTTACCTCTTTGTACTACCTGGCATCCCTCCTCGACCCTGGTTCCATAGGAGCAGTTTCGCTCATTGGCCCCAGAGGGGTTGCTCGGGGTGTCGGCCTACCGAACGACGAAGAGAGTCTTCGGCCACCAACGCACGGCCCTAGAACGAAAACCCCTTCGCTGCTCAATGAACCCCGCCCTGACGTACACCCGCGTGGCCTTGGTCCCATGGTTGAAAGTGAGCCGGGGATCGAGTGGGGTGGTTTCAGGGGTGGGCGGTATAATCGGCGAGATCGGTAGCGAAGGAGGAGGAAGGCGTGGCAGCGTATCTGGGAAGGCGGTTCATCGGATTGATCGTCGCCCTGGTACTGGTCTCTCTGTTGGTCTTCCTTGCCATAAGGGTGATACCCGGGGACCCAGCGCAGATCATGCTCGGAACCGAAGCCGATCCAACCTCGCTCCATGCGTTGCGGGAACGACTCGGACTCAATGAACCCTTTTATGTACAGTACGGAACGTGGATCAACGGCCTTCTCACCGGGAGGTTAGGGGAATCGATCCGCTATGGAAAGCCGATCGGCGAGTTGATCGTGTCTCGCTTTGCAGTCACCGGACCGTTGGCGCTGTTGGCGCTTATCATTGCGCTGGGGTTGGGGATTCCGTTGGGGACCTTCGCTGCCACGCATCGCAACCGCCTCGGCGATTACGGGGTGATGGCCTTCTCACAGCTTGGGTTAGCTGTACCTGCTTTCTGGGCAGGGATCCTGTTGATGCTTCTCTTTTCGGTGCAGCTGCAATGGTTCCCGGCGGGCGGGTTTACCCCTTGGTCAAAGAGCGTCGGGGGGGCGCTCCGATCGATATTCCTCCCCGCCTTCTCTCTGGGGGTGATTCACGCCGCCGTGATCGCGCGACTGACGCGCTCCACCCTGCTTGAGGTGATGGGCGAAGACTACATCCGCACGGCGCGAGGCAAGGGGCTGGTCGAGCGGATCGTTCTCTACAAACACGCGCTTCGGAACGCCCTGATTCCCATTATCACGTTGGTTGGGCTGCAGTTTGCCTCTCTACTGGGGGGGACGATCGTCATCGAGAACGTCTTCTACCTGCCAGGGTTGGGGCGGCTCGCCTATCAAGCGATCAATACCCGCGATCTTCCCGTTGTCCAGGATGTAGTGCTGTTGATCACCGTGTTGGTAGTGGGGATGAGTCTATTGGTCGATATCGCCTACGCGTTGCTCGACCCGAGGATTCGGTTGGAGTAGGGAATGACGCGCACGAGACATCCGGGACTAACACGGCGAGCGCGTTCGTCGAGGCGAAACGCTAGTTTCGTCATTGGCGCGGTGGTCGTGGGGCTTCTCGTCCTCACCGCGTGCGTCAGTTTTTTTTACACTCCTTATGATTCGATCAAGATGTCAATCAAGGACCGCTTGCAAGGGCCGAGCACGGCCCACCTGTTGGGGACGGATCAGTACGGACGCGATATCCTGAGCCGCATCATGCAGGGGACGCAAAACTCCGTTTTGGTCGGGGTTGTGGCGGTAGGGATCGGGATGGTCTTCGGGGTGTTCTTTGGGCTTTGGGCCGCATTCTCCTCCGGTTGGAGCGACGAGGCGGTGATGCGGGCGATGGACGTAGTCTATGCGTTTCCCGCGGTGTTGAACGCGATCTTGTTAGTGGCGATCCTCGGACCGGGGATCGCCAATGCCATGATCGCCATCGGAATTCACAATGTTCCCATCTTCGCGCGGCTGACAAGGGGGAGCGTCCTGCGAGCCAGAGAAGAGGAGTACGTCCTCGCCGCCTACAGTCTCGGACGCGGACGGTGGACGATCGCCTGGCGCCATATCCTGCCCAACATCCTTCCATCCCTCATCGTTCAAGGGACGATCCAGTTCGCGGCCGCCATCCTCGCAGAGGCCGCCTTGAGCTACCTCGGTCTGGGAACGCAGCTCCCCTATCCAAGTTGGGGGCGCATGCTGCGCGAGGCACAGACCTTCATGGGACTGGCACCGGGGCTGGCGATCTTTCCTGGGCTGGCCATTGCGCTCTCCGTGTTGGGCTTCAACCTGCTTGGAGACGGGAGGCGCGACCTGCTCGACCCGAGGTTAAAGGGCGCGTACTAGCTGCTTCTTTCCCTTGAAACCGGAGACCCCCCAATGTATCTTACGCGCGACACCATAGTTCACTGTGTCGGGAGGCCGACCAGGGGAGGAGAGAATGCGAATAACGAAGTGGATTGGGAGTACGGTTTTCATCATCGGAATCTTGCTGGGAGGGCTCGCCTATGCACAGACCCCCGGAGGGACGCTGCAAGTGGCGGTGCAGGGTGAACCGCTCGGGTTGAACCTTATTCTTACCCCATCGGCGGAGACCTATCAGTTGCTCATGTACAACGTGGTGGAGCCGTTGTTCCGTTACACAGCCGAGGGTGACCTTGTACCGCTCCTTGCGCACAGCTACGAGATCGAGGAGACCGAGAGCGGAGCACGGTATACGTTCTATCTGCGCTCCGGGGTCGTCTTCCACAACGGAGAACCGTTCACCGCTTACGATGTCAAGTACACGTTCGATCGCCTGCTCGATCCGGAGATTGCCTCGCCGAACGCGGCCCCGTTCTCGTTCCTACGAGACGTTGAGGTCATCGACGACCTAACCGTGCGCTTTGTGACGGAAGGGAAGGCGGCTCCGCTCCTCGGCTACCTGGCATCGAATAAGGGGGTGGGGATCATCCCCGCAGGGTCGGATATGGAAGCGCTGAAAGCCCATCCAATCGGGACCGGACCGTTCGCATTCGCTGAGTGGATCCCTGGCGCCCACCTGACCTTGGTGAAAAACGATCACTACTGGGAAGAGGGAAGCCCCTACTTGGACGAGGTGATCGTTAAGTTCATCCCGGATCAAGCCGCCTCGCTTGCGGCGCTCCTGGCCGGAGACGTGGATATGATCGACAAGATGGTCTCCGAGAACGCCCTTGTGTTGGAGAGCAAACCCGGATTCAAGGTCATCGCCGACTCGATGAACACGCCACAGCTATTGGCGATCAACAACGCCCGCCCACCGTTCGATAATGTTCTCGTCCGCCGTGCCCTGTGCTATGCCATCGACCGGGACGAGATCATCGCCGGGACGGTCGCCCGTCCCGAATGGGGGACCCCTATCGGCTCACACATGTCGCCCGTGAACCCGTTCTACGTCGATCTCGTCGGGATGTACCCGCACGCCCCGGAGTACGCGCGTCAGTTGCTGGCGCAGGCTGGGTACCCGAACGGTTTCCAAACGACCCTCTACCTGCCGCAACCGTTTGAATTTCACATCCGCACCGGCGAGATCATCGCCGACCAGCTGCGGGAGGTGGGGATCGATTGTTCCTTGCAAGTCCTCGAATGGGGACAGTGGATCGAGCGGGTCTATTCGCAGTGGGACTATGACATGACGGTGATCGGACACGATCAGGGGGTCGAGCCGGCGGTCAATTTCACCAAACCGTTTGAACGGATGCAGGCAGACGGCGGTTCCGGCTACTACTTCCAGTATTCCAACCCGTTCGTGCGTGAGCTGCTCGCACGTGGGAAGGAGACCTTCGACATAGCGGAACGCAAGACGATCTATGCGATGGTGCAGACAATCATCGCCAGCGACGCCATGGCCGCCTGGATTCAGGACATTCCGCAGTTTGAAGGGATGCGATCCGGAGTGATGGGCTATAGCCAGCTCCCCATCTACGTGCTGGATCTGGCCAGACTCTACCTGAGCGACAGATGATCCTATTCTGATTCTACGTGGGAGGAGCCCAAAGGAGCAGAGCTTTCGCTCCCAGGATGCGTCGATCGTGCACTCTTAGGCTGTACCAGTAAGAAGTAGAGGGGGACGTGAAGAGAAATGGGGTGGATGAAAAAAGCCGGTTCACGGAGGAGCAAGTGGTAACGATCATGGCTGAGTCCGAAATTACCCACTCAAAACGCTAAGGGCCCATAGAGGGGGAGAGGAGACACGAGGATACGGATAGTCCTCGCCGTGTCACCGCGTCCTGCTCTCACTCCCTCTTAAGAAGATCAGATCACAGCCTATAATTCTGTGCCATGCTTTATTTCAGGCGTTCATGCCTGCGGAAGGAACAGGGATCAGGCTGGTTCGAGAACGAACAGGATCTGCCCCTCCTGGACCGTATCGTTGAGGTTGACGCATATCTCTGTGATCTTGGCGGTAAACGGTGTCAGGATCGCGTTTTCCATCTTCATAGCCTCTAGGTTGGCGATCTCCTGACCCTTCTGCACGATAGTCCCTGTCTCTATAGGGCCGTGGTCTTGGTTACCAAGCCTCCAGACGTTCCCATTTATCGGCGCGCCGACCTCGTTTGCTCCTTTGGCCATGCGCACAGGGTCCTTTTGCTGCTCGGTTTCGATGGAGAACGTGCGTGTCCTGTTGTCCACCCGCAAGACGACCGGGATCGCACCGTTCTGTTCCTTTCCGCACGAGACGAGCTCGATCTGATGAGGCTTACCAGCGAACTCGAAATCGACCAGATCGCCCGGCTGATTCAATCCCTCCAGCCACACATCGGTTGGCAGAACGAGGGGGGCTTCCCCATACTCGTCTCGGAAGGCGATCATCGTGATCGCGTCTTTAGGGTGCATCAGATAGAGGATGAACTCCTCGTCGTTCGCCTCCCGGCCAATCTCCTCGGTGAGGGTATCTCGTAACTTGCTGAGATCGTCGGGGGGGAGCAGTTCGAGTGGGGAGATGTCCTGGCGTGCCTTGATCTTCTCCTCCCATCCGTCGCCGAACGTGCTGCGGTAGACCCAGTCGGCCGGCCAGCCCATCGGCAGTTTTCCATAACGCCCGAGGATGAGGTTTTGGAAATCACCGGGGGCGTTACGGAAGAGCTCTAACAGTTCCTGCTGTTCGTCCTCCGACATGGCAGAGAAGTCTTGTTTTTTGTCGATGACGAACTTGGTGAGCAAGTGGATGATGTGTTCTACACCAGTCATTCCTTGCTCCTTGTTGTACTTGTTGATGATCCCACTGCAGGTGACCCAGGTGATCTGTGAGCCTGGGGTGACGTCGAAGTACTTGACGATCTTGTTGTAGAGCGACATCGTCTTGAGTATCGCGGGCATAAGCGGAAGGAATCCGCCCTTTTCCGCCTGCTCGAACGAGCTGGGGAAGGCTCCTCCCGGCATCCGATGCTCGATCACCTCATGGTCGAATCCCTTGAACGGTGATTCGGCCCATTCGTAGTGACTGATCCATTCGCGCACCTTCTGTACGGCCTTTTCCGCGTAGTGTCTGTCGATGTTCACAGGGATTCCCAGTTCTTCGAGATAGGCCTGTAATCCGAGGATCGGTGCCTGCCCATAGAAGCGGGCGAGCGTGTCTTCCTGTGCATCGAGGATCTCAGCGCCGGATTTTGCGGCCATCGCCAGGGCAGGGATCGCCAGTCCATCGGTCGTGTGCCGATGGTATTGAATCACCAGATCGGGGTAGTGTTGTTTGATCGCGTCGACCAGGTTGCCGATCCGTTTTGGGCTTCCGACCCCGGCCATATCCTTGATGCAGAGTATGATCTCCGAGGTCCCGCCACACAGGTCGACGATGTCGTGTACCACGCTCAGGTAGTAGTCGTCGGTCGTCCAATCGGCCTGTATTAGCGAGACGCACGGTTCGAAGAGGCGGCCGCGCTTCATCACCACCTCAGCGACGGTGCGCATGTTGCGAATATCGTTCAAGAAAGAGAAGCAGCGCCAGACATCGAGGTCCAGATGGGCGACGACGTGTTCGATGACGTTCTTCGTGTACGGCCTGTATCCCCACAGGTTCGTCTCGCGGATGAGCGTCTGCAGAAGCACGTTAGGCATCTGCTCTCGCAGGATGCGCAGCTCCTCGAACGGACTCTCTCGTCTGTTCATCACTCCCACGTGCCACCGCGCGCCGCCGTGACACTCGACACTGAACAGCCCCATCTGATCGTAGGAAGGGGTAAGCGTAGCCAGGTCATGTATCCGAATGCGGTTCTTGTAGTCGGACTGTCCGGCATCACGCATCCCGGTGGAGGTGATGAAGACACCAGGGGTATTTCGTACCGTCTTCAGTATCTCATCGACGGACATCCCCGGACGGATCAACACACTGTCTTTCGTCTGCGTTACATCCATTGCTGCTGCCCCTTCGCGGATATCTCCGCAACGTACTTTGCTATCTTGAGGATCTCCTCTTCCTCCCCGGCCCCGCCGAACTGCGCTGTGAGTTCGTCGATATGCTCAGCAATGAAGGCTGTGGAGAAATCACCCTTCATGAAATCGGGATGGCGGATTATGCTGAGCAACAACGGGGAGAGCGTCTTGACCCCCTCGACCTTGAGTTCCCTACCCAGGGCGCGTTCCATCGTCCTTACAGCGTCTGCGCGCGTCGCTCCAGAGCTCATCAGCAACATGAACAACGAATCGTAGTGCGACGGCACCTCTGCGCCTTCGTAGACTCCGGGGGAGACCCTCACCCCCGGCCCTTGCGGGATGCGTAGTCCGGTGATCGGCCCGAAGGAGGGGTTGAAGCTCTTGGGGTCTTCGGCATTGATCCGTGCCTCTATCGCGAAGCGATGCAGTTTTACATCGTCCTGCACGATATCAAGCTCCTTCCCCATCGCGATATCGATCATCATGGAAACGATGTCCAGTCCGGTAACAAGCTCAGTGATCCCGTGCTCCACCTGCAAGCGCGTGTTCACCTCGAGGAAGTAGAACTTACGCGTGGCGGTGTCGAAGATGAACTCCACCGTCCCAGCGGTGGTATACCCGATCTCTTTCATCAAGCGGACCGCGGTTGTGCATATCTCTTGCCGCATCGCAGAGTCGACCGCCGGGGAGGGCGCCTCTTCGATCACCTTCTGATTGCGGCGTTGCATCGTGCACTCCCGCTCAAACAGGTGTAGGACGTTCCCGTGCTCATCGGCGACGATCTGCACCTCAATATGGCGGCTGCGGTCGATATATTTTTCCACCAGCATCGTGTCGTTACCGAACGCCTTCTTTGCCACGGAGCGTGCTTGCTCTAGAGCTGGAGCGAACTCGGCGGGATCCATTACCCGCTCCATCCCCTTGCCGCCACCGCCGGCCGCTGCCTTGATCATGATAGGAAGATCGACTTTGTCTCTATCGATCCATGCCTCGATCTCTTTGGCCGTCGTTACGTTGCTGATCCCGGGAATAGTCGGTACGTCAGCTTCCCGCGCGATCTGCTTTGACCGAATCTTGTCGCCCATCAACCTGATTACCTCTGCCGAGGGGCCGATCCAGATCAATCCGGCATCGACGACCCGCGCGGCGAACTCCGGGTTCTCCGCCAGGAATCCCCAGCCAGGATGGATCGCGTCGGCGTTGCACGCCAGTGCGGCATCGATGATTCGATTCATATTCAGATATGATTCAAGCGGCGAGGCTTCTCCGATGTGTATCGCTTCATCGGCCATCGATACATGGAGGGAAAGACGGTCTGGGGTGCTGTAGACAGCGACTGTACGGATACCACGCTTCATGCACGTTTGCATCACCCGCACAGCGGGGACGCCACGATTGGCAATCAGTATCTTCTCGATCTGCTTTTGCATCTGAGCAAACTCCCTTGTTCTTTTATGTCGCTCAAACGAGAGGCATAGATTTTCAGCAACACGCTACGGACCTGATCGACATCGGCTGCAAAACCCGGTGCAGCAGGCCTGCAAGCGTTCATTGCAAGTAGCAGAATCTTAACCGACCAAAGCGGAAATTTACACCTAAAAGAGATATCATCTTCCATGACCATGGAGCCGATGATGAGGAAACTGCGACAGGCGCTACACGAGATCGATTCTTTCGAAGAGGCGTGCCGCGTTACGGTACGAGCACTGCGGGGATACGCTGCGCACTACAACTGGGTAGGGATCTACATGCGTGAAGGTGACGAGCTCGTCCTTGTGGCGTGGGACGGCCCGGAGGCAACGCAGCATGTGCGTATTCCGGTAGGTCAGGGGATCTGCGGGTTGGCCGCCCGTACAGGAGAGACCGTGGTCGTCGACGACGTGAATGCCGACGACCGCTACCTTGCCTGTTTTCCACAGACGCGCGCGGAGATTGTCGTGCCACTCCTACTAGGACAGGAAGTGATCGGCGAGATCGATATAGACAGCGATACGCGCGCGGCGTTCACGCAAGCCGACCGCGACCTTATCGAGGAGGCAGCCTCTATCCTGACAGCGTTCCTATCCCAATTGAGCGAATAGAAGGCTACTGATAAGATACTCATATACAGGGGGTTGCCGTGATAAATACGAAAGGATTGACCCGGAGATTCGGGGATGTCACCGCGGTGGAGGACCTCCACCTTGAGGTGGAGAAAGGCGAGGTGTTCGGGTTCCTCGGGCCGAACGGCGCCGGTAAGACAACCACGATCCGCATGCTTGCGGCGCTGATCGCCCCAACAAGCGGAGAAGCAACGGTCGCTGGACTGCGAATAGGGCAGGAGAACCGAGAGATCCGACAGCATGTCGGT
>JAUWNQ010000029.1 GCA_030612565.1 Candidatus Bipolaricaulota bacterium
AAGCAACGTGATCAGCGAAGATCCACCTCCGATAAGGTCACGGAAGGTGATTGTGTGAGAGAAGAAACTCACAGAATCCGCGTAGAAGTCGTCCCCTTCCATGAGCTTGGCAAGCCGGCCTTCCGAATCAGTGAACTCGGCTCGAATGACGGCAAACTCTCCCTTGTACACCCAGAGTTTGATGCTCTGCCAATCCGTCTCACGTCCCTCTCGGGGTGTCAGGAGTAAGACGTAGGCTGGCAGGCCGCCGATCTCCTCTTCTCCCGTGAGAACTGGGCTGTAATCCTCGTGATACTGGAATCCCTCAGCGATTTCGCTACGGGAGATGCCGCTTCCGGAGATGAACTCCTGCCCCTGGGATTCCTCTGTGATGAGTTCCTTTACCAATCCCAAAGCCGGGAGGTAGAGCCACATTCGTGCGTCTCCTTCCTCGGGAGTGTGAGTGAGGAACATAGTCCCAGCCACCAGTTCAGGATCAAGATAGACGATGAGGAGCTTGTCAGGTTCTCCCTCGACGTCCATGACCGAGAAAACCCTAAACGTATAGGCAGTTGCCTCGCCTTCCTCGACAGCTACCTCGAAACGAACGGTAGCAACCATGGTGCCAGCCTCTCCGCCCATGATGCTCGTCTCCTCCACCAGGGACAGGATCTCGTCTGCGGTGGGCTCCTGTGCCCAGACCCCCATGGACATGACTGCCATGATCACAAACATCCACGCTGCAACTTTGGTTAGTTTTTTCATTTTTGTCCTCCTTTATAGTCGTTATTTGTCGGTGTTTAACCCTACGGTAGATGGTCTCAGACGAAGCGGGAAACGACCCTTTTCGGGTCTCCAGACAACGCCCCCCTCACGTGTGAGGAACTTAGGGCGACTGAGTCCCAAGATGGCGGGGACGATGAGCAAGGCACCTAATGCGCTCGCCAGCATGGTCAAAGCGACGAGCCATCCCATCGTTTGAAGTGCCCCGAAGTGGGAAAGAGTCAGCACCAAGAAGCCGAATGTCAGGGTGAGCGCGTTGTAGATGATCGCTCGTCCCGTGGTGTTGTAAGTAACAAAGAGCGCCTCCCTATGGGAAGCCCCTCGGCGTCTCTCGCGCCGATAACGGGTGATGAAGTGAACCGAATAGTCCACGCCAATCCCGATCACAATGCTGGCGATCATCACTGTAGCGATGTCCAGGTTGGCACCCGTAAGAGCCATCGTCCCGAAGTTTCCCACTACGCTTAAGACCAGCGGCGCGAGGGAAAGAAGTCCTGCTATAAATGAGCCCATGAGCAGGGACACGATAAGACCAACACCGCCCAAGCTGATGAACAGGGTGGTAACCTGCGAGTGAACGATCTTCCCACTGATCTGAACGTAAATATCCGGCATCCCGGTGGTATATGCTGTAACTCCAGAAGGAGAATTTTCCTCTATATACCTTTGGATATTTTGCAGCAAGTCTTGAAGCTCGGCTGTTCCGACTGACTGGACCGGAACCGTAATCTGAGCTTGAGAGAAACCATGAGCCGCCATGCTCTCCAAGACTTCTCCTCCACCCATCTCAAAGAGGAGGAGTACCTGGGCAATAGCCCTGGCTGAATCCGGGATGGCGTAGTAGGTATCGTCCTCTCCGTGTAACGCATAATTCGTCTCTTTGACAAGGTCCACAAGCGATGAGGTCTTCCCTATAGGTCCGAGCGATTCCATGTAGGCTTGTAAATCGTCCATGAAGCTCAAGGTTTGAGGGTCTTTGAGGCCGTCTCGCTGACCTGTATTGACCACCACACTCATCTGAAGGCTCCCGCCGAAATGCTCTTCCACGTAATTCATCCCTCGAATGACAGGGGAGTCCTGACGAAAGTATTTCGACACATCGGTCTCTACCTGAAGACGGGGAATCTGCGCCAGAAAGCCCCCCAGGAAGACCAAAGCGATCGCCACTACAACCCAACCCCGCCGATCTACAATATGAGACAGGAGACGGGCACCCCATTCGAGGGGAGAGCCCTTCTCTTTCCGGCGTTGGATCGCCTGGGGCAAAGGTGTGAGAGAGAAGACGGCCGGAATCAACGTGAGGGAGATCACAAAGGCGAAGATCACGCCCGCAGCGGAGAAGAGACCGAACTCGCGGATCGGATCGAGGAAGGCCGAAAGCAGGGTAAGAAAGCCAATCGCCGTGGTAAGCGCAGCGTTGAACACCGGGTTGGCCATCTATTCCACGACCTGGATGATCACCTCCTCTCGTGTTCCCTTCCCTTGGACCGCCCGCTCGAAGTAATCGTTGACCACGTGAATGCCATAGGCAGACCCAACGGCAACGAGTAATACCGGCAGGAATGTAGATGCGATGGTGAGCGGCACGCCGCAGATGGTCATCAGGCCCACCGTCCAGGTCACCGACAGAAGCACCACCACGAGCGGCAGGATCATGCCCCGAAGGCTTCGGAAACTAACAAACAATACGGCTAAAACGACGAGCACTACGATGGGGAAAAGGAACCCAAGGTCCCGGTGCATGTAGAGATCAGCGTAGTAGATGAGGGGAGCATCTCCCGTCACATAGAATGTCTCCGGTCCCTGGTAACGGGCGGTCACCGTGTTAACCCGCTCCATGATGTCGGCAATCTTGAACTGATCTCCCTCAGCATCGGGATGGACCTTGAGGATGATAGCAACCGCCGCCCCATCTGCAAGAACCAGGGAACCAACGAGCTGCCGCTCCTCAAGTATCTTCTCGCGGAACGTCGCCACGTCCGCCTCGGTCTTCGGAGGACCTGGGAGAACCGGACCGACGATTAGGGAAACATCCGTCCCCTGCACGGTGTCCACGTTGGCCGGCGAAATCACGTCCTCCAGCAGCCCCTCGTTCTCCAGGAGCTCTAGCTCCTCCGTCAAGGCATAGAGCTTGTTGAGGGTTTGCAGGTTGAAGACCGTCTCTCCCTCTGGAGCGGCCATCGCGATCATGACCACGCTTTGAGAGCCGAAGGTGTCCTTGGTCTCCTCGAAGCGCTGCACCACCGGGTCATCCTGAGGGAGCATCTTCTCCATGTCGGAGAGAAACTCTAGTTTGGGAACGAAGATCCCGAAGAAGACTGTGACGGCCCCCAACCCAACAAGAACCCACACTGGATGACGAGCGATCCAGCGCGCGAGAAACTTGACCATTTTTAGTTAACTCCTTCTAAAATACCTATACGAAGAAAGGCTGCCGACCAGAACAACGGGTAGAGGTCGTCCGCCGGGTCTGCAGGTTTGCGCTCCCCCGCAAAGACTTGCTCAATAGAACCCTTCAATACCGCAAGGGCACTCTGCTGTCCCTCGGGGAGCACCACAGGAAGACCGGGAGTGCAGACCCAAACCCAGGATTCCCCAGGAGGGATGATGATCACGAACTGGAACGGTCCACGCGGGTGGGGGCTTTCCGGAATCTGCGTAACGGCCTGAATGGTGAAGATCTGAGAGGCAAGCAAGGCCCGTGCCAGCACCTCTACCTGCATCGATTCCATGAAACTCTGAGTACGATCCACAATCAGCACGTTGGCCGGTTCAGTAGCCACACTAGAGACGGCCAACAACATCAGCAACCCTACTGTCAAAACGGCGCTACGCATGTGCTCTCCTTTCTTCCTGTCCGAGGTGCAACCAGAGCCAAATGGATCTGGCCAGTTCCTTTGGCCCTTCCTTCATGAATAGGTCTGCCGTTTCATCCCGACCCAACACCCGCAGACTCACCGCCTCTACCATCCCCAAGATCGTGTAAGCCATTAACAGGGGTTGGCACGGGCGAATTTCCCCGGAAGCAATCCCATTCCGGATGATTTCGGCGACATACTCCGCCACTTCTCCGTAGAGCTCTTGGATCTTCACTTTCAGCACGGGAGTAGGGTCGAACCGCTCGCGGAAGAAAAGCCTTGCAGCATCGCTCTTCTCCTGGAGAAGATCGAAGTGCATCTGAACGATCTGCTGAACCTGCTCTTGTAAGGGCAAGCCTCGCCCACGAAGCTCCTCCAGGAAACGCTGACGGCGTTCGAACTCCTCTCGGATAATCCTCTCTAGGATCGCCTCTTTGCCCTTAAAGTGGTGGTAGATGGCCCCGATGGAGACCTTCGCCGCCTGGGCGATCGCCCGCATGCCGGTGGCTGCGAATCCGTCTCGGGCAAAGAGTCGCTCGGCGGCACCGGCAATCTTCTCCTCTAACCCTCTTTGTCTTGTCATAATACCAAAGTATAACGAACGTTCGGTTCCTGTTCAACCGAGCGTCCGTACATTGACAACATCGAACCGGCTGGCTATCATTTAGCAAACACCGTAAGAGAGTGCTAAGGATAGAAATGCCCCTTCCAGAGAGACAGAGACTGATTCTAAAGGAGATCGTCGATCGTTACATCCGGTTGCGAGAGCCTGTATCTTCAAGGATGATCCTTGAGGACTACGGCCTGCGGGCAAGCTCCGCGACCGTGCGGAACGACATGAACGACCTCGAGGCGGCAGGGTACATCGAGAAGCCGTATGCTTCCTCGGGCCGGATACCCACCAAGGCGGGTTACCGGTTCTTCGTCGACTGGCTCCTCGACCTCTCCGAGCTGACCAAGAAGGAGCGGTTGGAGGTAGTCGAAGCATACGAGGTGCACTCGCTCGAGATTGGGGAGACGATGCGGCAGACGGCCTTCCTTCTCGGGAACATCACCGGATACGTCGGTTTTATCATCCCTCCACGGTTGGAGGAGACCCGCCTCGATCGGGTCATGCTCCTCCACATGACCCCGCGCCTCGTTCTGTTGGTGGTCGTCTCCGACATTGGTATTGTCGAACACCGATTGGTCCCGCTACAGGAGGATCTCTCCAGGGAAGAGGTAGAACAGATTGCAGAGATAATCAACTCCTCCCTCCACGGGGTCCCGCTGAGCACGATCCACGAGTTAACCCTCAAGGAGAATCCGGAGGGTTGGTACGAGCGCCCCGTCCGTCAGGCGTTGCTCCTGCTCGAACGCCTTCTCGAACGGCGATCGCATCAACGCCTCTACTCCGAAGGGTTGCTGAACCTCGTCGATGATCTGCAAAAGACGGATCCCGAGCGCTCGATGGACCACTTCGCACAGCTCATTCACTCGGTGCAAGACGACCGATCGTTTGTCGAAGCGATCCACGGCACGCGGGGCGACAAGCATGGGCTCGCCGTCTCCATCGGCGCGGAGTCGCTTCCCGGCCTGGAGAACTACAGCGTCGTCACTTCCGACTATCGCCCGCACGCGGGGATACTCGGTGTGATCGGCCCTCTGTGGATGGACTACGGCCGGGTTCTCTCCGCGACGAGCTACATCGCCCATCGCCTGGAGACGCTCCTCGTCGCCTCCTGCAAACCAAGTACCGGGAGGAATTAAGGATGACCCCAAAAGAGACCAAGGAAGATATGAAAGTGAAGA
This sequence comes from Candidatus Bipolaricaulota bacterium, assembly GCA_030612565.1. The sequence goes on from JAUWNQ010000029.1 coordinate 5,412, forward strand.
ACGAAACAACAACCGAAGCAATGAATGAAGAGGGGACCCCTTCTCTCGAAACGCAGCTCTCGGAGAAGGAGGAGCAGATCGTCTCCTATATCGATCGACTCCAGCGATTGCAAGCGGAGTTTGAGAACTACAAGAAGCGAATGCTACGTGAGATGGCGAATTTGGAGGAGCGCGTCGCTGATCAAGAGATCCTCGACGTAATTCCCCTTTACGACAACCTCGTGCGCGCGTTTGAGAGCTTCTCAGGGAACAAGGATAACGAGTCGTTCGTTCATGGGATCGAAAAGATATATGCCCAGTTCTATCAGATCCTCAAGGCAAAGGGGGTCTCTGCGATCGAAGCGGTGGGGAGACTGTTCGATCCGAACCTGCACGATGCCCTGTTGAGCGTCCCGAGTGATGAGGAACGAAACGTGATCCTAGAGGAATTCGAGCGCGGGTACCTGCGCAATGACCGCCTCCTTCGCCCCTGCAAGGTGAAAGTGAGCGGTGGAAGAAAAGAGGAGAAGAAGGAGGAGGATACGACATGAGAGAGAAGATCATCGGAATCGATTTAGGAACGACCAATTCTTGTATTGCGGTACTTGAAGGTGGCAGCCCGGAGGTGATCACGAACGCCGAAGGGGAACGGACCACTCCGTCCGTCGTCGCGTTCACCGACACCGGGGAACGGCTGGTCGGGCGGCTCGCCAAGCGCCAAGCGATCACCAATCCCAAGCACACCATCTCCTCGATCAAGCGGCAGATGGGCCGGGATCACACGGTGAAGATCGCACTCGACGGGAAGACGACGGAGTACACCCCAGAGCAGATCTCGGCGATGATCCTGCAGAAGATGAAGAAGGACGCCGAAGCCTACCTCGGGACCAAGGTGAACAAGGCCGTGATCACTGTCCCTGCCTACTTCAACGACGCGCAACGCCAGGCAACAAAGGACGCGGGAACGATCGCCGGTCTAGAGGTGATGCGGATCATCAACGAACCGACGGCCGCTGCCCTCGCCTACGGGCTCGATAAGACCGAGGAACAGACGATCCTCGTCTACGACCTCGGGGGAGGGACGTTCGATGGCTCGATCCTGGAGAGCGGGGACGGGGTCTTCGAGGTGAGCGCCACCGATGGCGACACCCAGCTCGGCGGGGACGACTTCGACCGACGGATCATGGATTTCTTGGTGGAAGAGTTCCGCAAGGACAGCGGGATCGATCTTAGCAAGGATCCAAGCGC
>JAUWNQ010000018.1 GCA_030612565.1 Candidatus Bipolaricaulota bacterium
CGCAGCCGCCCGGCGGGTTATGCGGATGCCGTTTAGGCTGCCTTAGGAATTTGTAAATGACTTATCCTATTCTCGAACACGATCCAACGCGCGAAGCCTTCATCGAGCCCTCCAAGGTCAATAAGAAGCGCAACATGCCTGAGCATTGCGTTATTTGCTTCTTTATGGACATCATCGAGAAGGTTGCCCCTGAGCATGCCGCTCAGGCACTTGTTGAGAATCGATGGGGGGATGGGCCGCATCCTTCCTGTTTATGAAATCGAATACAGAGATCAAGCTTGGCTTTCTTCCATCCCGGTATTGGGTCCGCATCGTCCGCTGGTATCCTGGAGGAAGTGATCGCGTTCGGTTGCAGCAAGTTCATCCTTGCTGGGCTCTAGTGTTGGTTTGCAAGACCTGCTCGTTATGCAAGGTGGACCTACTTCCAGCTCGTCCAGCATGATCCCTTTGGGAATCTTCCCCCGCCGCTACGTGCGATTGCATCGTGACGGCGAATAGTTATAATCGCCCGCTTAGAGGTGGTTATAGTGCCCAAGACGATTACGGAGAAGATCCTTTCACGCCACGTGCGCGAAGGGAACCTGAAACAGGGGGCGGAGGTCGGAATTCGAATCGATCACTGCCTGACGCAGGACTCTACAGGAACGATGGCCTGGCTCGAGTTCGAATCGCTCGGGCTGGAACGGGTTAAAGCAGAGAAGGTTGTCTCCTACTCGGATCACACCTCCCTCGGGTTCAAGGGGGAGTCGACCGACGATCACATCTTCCTCCAGACGATCGCGTCCCACTATGGGGCGCTCTTCTCAAAGAACGGGAATGGGGTCTGTCATCAGCTTCACTACGAGCGCTTCGGCGCACCGGGGAAGACTCTTCTCGGTTCCGACTCCCATACTCCAACCGCGGGTGGGCTGGGGATGCTCGGGATCGGTGCCGGCGGGGTGGATGTAGCCGTGGCGATGGGGGGAGGGCTCTTCTACCTCATCGTCCCTAAGATGATGCGGGTCGTCCTCACCAACGAGCTTCCGTGGGGCGTTTCGGCGAAGGATGTGGCATTGGAGCTCCTGCGACGGATCTCGGTGAAGGGCGGCGTCGGCTACTTCATCGAGTTTGCGGGGCCCGCGGTGAAGACCCTCTCCGTTCCGGAGCGGGCGACGATCACCAACATGTGCACCGAGACAGGAGCGACCTCGTCGATCTTCCCAGCGGACGAGATCACCGCGGCATTCTTGAAGATGCAGGGGCGCGAAGGGGACTTTACCGAACTCTCTCCAGACGAGGATGCCACTTACGACCAGACGATCGAGATCGATCTTTCAACGTTGAAGCCGCTCGTCGCGATGCCCGGGATGCCGGACAACGTTTACGACATCGAAGAGGTCCTCGGGACGAAGCTCGACCAGGTGTTCATCGGGTCCTGCACCAACGGTAGTTTCCGCGATATCAAGATCGTCGCGGAGATGCTCAAAGGGAAGCAGGGCTCAACCGCGATCGATGTGATCGTCTCCCCTGGTTCGCGTCAGGCCTGGGAGATGCTGATAGAGGATGGTAGCTTCCTTGCCCTCACCAAGGCCGGTGTGCGGATGATCGAGCCGGGGTGCAACGCCTGCATCGGGATCGGGTTCGTCCCTGGGAACGAGCACCTGTCGTTGCGCACGGTGAACCGAAACTGGAAGGGACGTGGCGGGAGCAAGTTCGGGAAGCTCGCCCTGTGCAGCCCACAGGTCGCCGCTGCATCCGCCCTTACCGGACGGATCGCCGACCCGCGTGAACTTCCGCCAGTGGCGGTCAGTATCGACCGACTCACGGTGGACGACTACCTGATCCTCGATCCAGTGGGAGATCGGATGGAGATCAAACGCGCGCCGAATATCGTCCAACTCAGACCGCAGGAACCCCTCTCCCCGATCTTGAAGGGCGAGGTATTGCTCAAGCTGGGGGACGGGATCTCGACCGACGCGATTATGCCGGCCGGACCACTCACCCAACACCTGCGCAGCAATCTCCCCGAGATTTCCAAATTCACCTTCTATTACGAGGACAATGAGTTTGCGGCTCGTGCGCAAGAGAAGGGAGGTGGGTTCATCGTTGGCGGGGATAACTACGGCCAGGGATCATCGCGTGAACACGCCGCCCTCGCGCCGTGGCAGCTGGGGATCAAGGCGGTCTTTGCCAAGACCTACGCCCGCATCCACCGATCCAACCTGATCAACGTGGGGATCATCCCCTTCTTGTGCGACACCGACGTCCTCGATCAGGGGGATCAACTGGAGATCGACGTCTCCAATCTGGATGGCGACATGATCCTTACCAACAAGACAAAGGGCGAGACGCTCGCTGTTCGTCACGATCTCTCCCCGCGCGAGGTGGAGATGATAAAGATGGGAGGTCTCCTCTCCTATACAACAGCGCAGAACAAGAAGCGTTAACCAGTTTTCCTTTACAACCCTGAGTCTGCGCGCACCGCTCGATCATGAGCGGTGCGCTTCTCTCTCGCAGCCCTTGAAAAGGGGCGATCAAGGGATTATCATAATCACATAGTAAGATCGTATTCTCGTAATGAGAGAACAAGCTCAAGGGACGGGGGCGCTTGAACACACTGGATAAGTTCGTCAACATCTTGACCCTGTTCACCGAGGGGATGCCTGTGATGAGCGTCCCTGAGATTGCAATGAGCCTTCAACTTCCCACGAGCACAGCCTACCGCTATGTCTCCGCACTGAAACAGGCCGGGCTGATCGAAGAGGCGACAGGGACAGACGGCTACTCCCTCGGTACAAAGATCCTCGAACTCGCCCGCGCTGTCCCCAAGAAGACCCTCCAACAGATCTCAGTTCCCATCATGACTCAACTGGCCAATGAAACCGGAGAGACCATCATCCTCTGTGGACTACGCGACGATGACGGGGTCTGCCTGGAGAAGGTGGAGGGGAACCACGTCCTGCGCGTTTCTCATCAGCGCGGGGCGACCGTTCCCTTGTATGCAGGGACTGCAGGGAAGGTACTCCTGGCTTACCTCGATGAGAGCGAGCGCGATGAGATCATCAACCGGATCGAGTTAACCAAGTTCTCCGAGACCACAATCACCGATCAACGCAAACTGAAGGAAGAGCTCCGAAGCATCAGGGCCCAGGGGTAGGCGGAGAGCGATGGCGAGGGCATCCGCGAAACCTACGGGAGCGGAGCACCTATCTTGTCTCAGTCGGGTAAGGCCCTCGCAGCGTTGAGCGTCTCCGCACCGACGCATCGGCTCGAGGGGAAGAAGCGTGAACAGACTATTAAGCTGGTGGTCACCGCCGCCAGGAGGATCACGGAAGGGCTGTTGACACAAGAGGTTCAATAAGACACAGGCCACAAAGAAAAGGAGTGTGGAAACAATGAGTAACGACCGAGCAGAGAGCGGCACCGCGATTACGATCACGGAGGGGCGCCTGAACGTCCCGGATCGACCGATCATCCCTTACATCCGTGGGGATGGTATCGGGGTGGATGTCACCCCTGTGATGTTGAAGGTGGTCGACGCCGCGGTGGAGAAGGCCTACAACGGCAAGAAGAAGATCGAGTGGCTGAAGGTTTACGCCGGGGACGAGGCGATTGCCAAGAACCATTCCGATCTATCCGAGGAGGAGATCGTGGCGATCCCTCCCGATGAGCGACAAAAGCTCTACCTCCCCGAGGAGACGATCCAGGCGATCCGCGATTACCTGGTTGCGATCAAGGGGCCACTTACCACGCCGGTGGGGGGCGGGATCCGCAGCCTGAACGTGACCCTGCGCAAGGTCCTCGACCTCTACGCATGCGTGCGGCCGGTCTGCCACATCGGAACCCCGGCTCCGGTGAAGCGCCCGCAGGACCTGGATATCGTCTTCTTCCGCGAAAATACCGAGGACGTCTACGCCGGGATCGAATGGCGGGCCGGAACCCCGGAGGCGGACAAGGTGATCGCCTGGCTGACCGACGAAATGGGTGTGGGTAACAAGATTCGATTCCCCCAGATGTGCGGGATAGGGGTCAAGCCGATCAGCGAGGAGGGGACGAAGCGCCTCGTGCGCGCGGCGATCGACTACGCAATCGCTAACGGACGCGAGTCGATCACCCTCGCCCACAAGGGGAACATCATGAAGTTCACCGAGGGTGCCTTCCGCGATTGGGGGTACGAGGTCGGGCGTGAGTACGAGGAGATCATCACCGAAGACGAGGTGTACAAGGATCATGGTGGGACCGTTCCCGCGGGGAAGATCGTTCTCAAGGATCGCATCGCGGACCAGTTCTTCCAGCAGATGCTCCTTCGTCCGGATGAGTATGATGTGGTAGCCACGATGAACCTGAACGGTGATTACATGTCCGACGCAGCCGCGGCCCAGGTCGGCGGGCTCGGCGTCGCTCCCGGGGCGAACATCAACTACACCACCGGGATGAGCCTGTTCGAGGCGACACACGGGACGGCACCCAAGCACGCCGGCCAGGACAAGGTCAACCCGGGAAGCCTTATCCTCTCCGCGGTGGAGATGCTCCGCTACATGAAGTGGAGCGAGGCAGCGGAGATGATACTATCCGGGATAAAGCGCGCGATTGCGTCCAAGCGGGTGACTTACGACCTCGAACGGCAGATGGAAGGGGCGACGCTACTCTCCTGTTCCGCGTTCGGCGACGAGATAATCAAAAACCTTTAAAAGAGGGTGAATGACTGATGGCACAGAAAGGGATACGTGAATACGACGCCAAGCGCCTCATTGCGAAGGCGCTACCTGAGTATTCGAACGGAGCGTTCAGCTTCGAGGGGCGGCTGGCACTCGTCTCTCCGGAGACGGACCTCACCGCCCTGGTGGGGGAGAATCCATGGCTGAAGAGTGAGCGGCTGGTCGTAAAACCGGATCAGCTGTTCGGAAAGAGGGGGAAGAACAACCTTCTCCTCCTCGATGTCGATTTCGATCAGGCACGTGCGTGGATCGAAGAACGGATGAATAAAGAGGTGATGATCGTGCAGACGACCGGTGAGACTACCGGCCGGCTGACGCATTTCTTGATCGAGCCGTTCGTTCCCCACGAGGAGGAATACTACCTGGCGTTTACCTCCAAGGCCGATGCGGATATCATCCATTTCTCCACTAAGGGCGGAGTGGACATCGAGGCGGTGTGGAATTCTGTCGTGACGATCGAGGTGCCGGTGGCCGCCGACGTGTCGGCCCCTGACATCATCTCTCACCTACCCGACATCGCCAAGAAGGAGACGGTCGCCGCGTTTATCAAAGCTCTCTTCGCGATCTACCGCGACTACTACTTTGCCTATCTCGAGTTCAACCCGATTGCCTTCTCGGGCGACACCGTCGTCCCTCTGGACACGGTAGCGAAGCTCGACGACACCGCTGCCTTCCAGTGCGCCGAGAAGTGGGGGAAGATCGAGTTTCCCAAGGCGTTCGGGAGCACTTTCACCAAGGAAGAGGCGCACATCGCTTCCCTTGACGAAAAGACCGGGGCATCGCTCAAGCTGACCCTCCTCAACCCCGAGGGACGCGTGTGGACGCTCGTCGCCGGCGGCGGGGCGAGTGTCATCTACGCGGACACGGTCGTCGATCTGGGGTACGGGAAAGAACTCGCAAACTACGGGGAGTACAGTGGAAACCCGACGGCCGAGTTGACCTACGAGTACACCAAAACGGTCCTCGACCTTATGACGCGGAAACCCGATCCGGATGGTCGGCCTAAGTACCTGCTGATCGGCGGCGGCATCGCCAACTTCACCGATGTTGCTAAGACGTTCACCGGGATCATCAAGGCACTTGAGGACTACAAGGACAAACTGCGCGAGAACAACGTAAAGATCTACGTGCGTCGCGGCGGCCCCAACTATAAGGAAGGGCTGGAGAACATGCGACGGGTCGGAGAACGGATCGGTGTTCCCCTCGAAGTCTACGGCCCGGAGACCCACATGACCCGCATCGTATCACTCGCACTGGAGGCCAATTGATGGAAGACTACAGGCTGTTCACAAGAGAGACCAAGGCCTTCATCTACGGAGGGCAGACCCGTGCGGTGCAGCGCATGCTCGACTTCGACTACATGTGTCGCAAGGAATCCCCGAGCGTGGTGGCGATGATCACCCCGGAGAGGGGTGGATTTGAGACGTTCTTCTGGGGTACCAAGGAGGTCCGCATCCCGCGCATAACGAGCACTGCGGAGGCGACCGTGCGGTTCCCTGAGGTCGATGTGATGGTGAACTTCGCCTCGCAGCGATCGGCGTATGATGTGACGATGGAGGCGCTCGATAGCGACACGATCCGCACGGTGGCCGTCATTGCCGAGGGTATTCCCGAGCGGCAGGCGCGGATCATGTCCGTGACGGCGAAGAAGAAGGGCAAATGGATCATCGGTCCGGCCACGGTCGGCGGAGTCACAGCCGGTGCGTTCAAGATTGGGAACGCTGCCGGGACGATGGAGAACGTCAAGATGGCAAACCTCTATCGCCCAGGCTCAGTCGGCTTCGTCTCCGTCTCCGGGGGGCTCTCCAACGAGATGTACAACGTCATCTCCCGCAACACAGACGGGTTGTACGAAGGGATCGCCATCGGCGGTGATGCCTTCCCTGGTTCCTCTCTCCTCGATCACTTGCTCCGCTACGAGGTAAATCCGGAGATCAAGATGGTAGTCTGTCTCGGTGAGTTAGGAGGGACGGCTGAACTCGATATTGCGCAAGCGGTCAAGGACGGGCGACTGAAGAAACCGCTCGTGATGTGGGTGACCGGAACCTGCGCCAAGGTCCTTCCCGGCCAGGTTCAGTTCGGACACGCCGGCGCCAAGGCCGATTCGGCCGTGGAGACGGCCGACGCCAAGAACGCCGCCCTGCGCGAGGCGGGGGTGATCGTTCCTAACTCATTCGACGATTACCACCTGAAGATTAAGGAGACCTACGACAAGCTTGTCGCCGATAGTGTGATCACCCCGGCCGAGGACTTCACCCCGCTGAACATCCCGATGGACTATAAGCAGGCCGTGGCCGAGGGACTCGTGCGCAAGCCGACCGGGTTCATCAGCACGATCTGCGATGAGTCGGGCGAGGTTCACAACTACTGCGGCATCCCTATCGACGAGGTGATCGCCAAGAAATATGGAATCGGCGGCGTCATCGGACTCCTGTGGTTCAAGAAGGATATCCCGGTCTACGCGCGTGAGTTTATCGAGATCGTCTTGCAGATCATCGCCGACCACGGCCCGGCCGTCGCTGGGGCGCACAACACCATCGTCACCGCACGCGCGGGCAAGGACCTGATAAGTTCACTTGTGAGCGGGCTGTTGGCGATCGGCCCCCGCTTTGGCGGCGCGGTGAACGGGGCGGCCGAGCACTTCCTCTACGGATTCCGTAATCAGCTTCCCCCGCGGGAGTTTGTCGACGTGATGAAACAGAGGAACATCCGCATTCAGGGGATCGGCCACCGTCTTCACACGGTGGAGAACCCGGACAAGCGAGTGGAGATCATGAAGGGATACGCAAAAGCACACTTCAAGAAGACCGAACTTCTCGATTACACCCTCGCCGTTGAAGGCGTGACAACGCAGAAGAAGAGCAACCTGATCCTTAACGTTGATGGCTGCATCGGTGTGCTCCTCGTCGATCTGTTGAAGGAGCTTCAGTTTTCCGACGCCGAAATCGACGAGATGATCGCCGCGGGCCTGTTCAACGCCCTGTTTGTCCTCGGTCGTTCGATCGGCTTCATGGGGCACTACTTCGACCAGAATCGGCTCAAGCAGCCGCTCTACCGTCATCCCATGGACGACATCCTCTACGACGTCCCGGATCGACCGGAGAAGGTGGGGTAGGGATAGGTATTCAGCTTCACTTAACTTGGAACATCATGCGGCCGGGCCCACGTGGTCCGGCCGTTGTTTTGCAGCCAGTTTTGGCTACACGCTTGCCCGATAACAGATCGCTGATATATCAGGGGGCCATGGGGGGCGATGCTTTATTTCTCGTTGTCGTGTGGGTGATTTGACTTTGTACGTGATTCGGATACTCTGTAGCCAAGTATGGCTATAGCCAGGAATGGCTACGGAGGAAATTATGAAGGAAACCCCGTTCGAAGTGGGAGGTCTCGTTGAGCCGCCGTATTTCGTCGGACGCGAAGAAGAGTTGGCCAAGCTCTGTGATGATGCCAGGAACCTCACACAGAACAATCTGATCCTTGCGCCGCGGCGGTACGGGAAGTCTTCCCTACTACACA
>JAUWNQ010000173.1 GCA_030612565.1 Candidatus Bipolaricaulota bacterium
GCACTAAGTTCAGCATCGCGCTCCCCCGCCAGTACAAAGACAAAGCTGGTCAGTTACAGGAGGACGTAACCTTTGTACCAATCGTGGCTTGGGGCTCGCCGGCAGAGAACTGCGCCAATTACTTGATCAAGGGACCCTCTCTCGCCGTAGAGGGCAGGCTGCGTATTCACACCTTTGAGACCCAGGAGGGTGAGAAGCGAAAGATGCCCGAAGTCGTCGCCCAGAGCGTTCAATTCCTGGGAGGTCAACCGCGCTCCGCCAACGAACCGGGGACGGTTCCCACTGGTAACGAACAACCCGCTAAGAAAGACGATGAGGAGGTTCCTTTTTAAGTTATGTTCTATAAACGAAGACAAATCTGTCAGGTCTGTGAACGCAATATCATTCTTGACTACAAGAAACCCGAAGTACTGAAACAGTACATGAACCGCCTGGGGAAGATCCTCCCTAAGCGGGCGACACGGCTGTGCACAAAACACCAACGGCATGCGGCACTACAAATCAACCGTGCCCGTAAACTCGCGCTCTTACCCTACATCGGTGAGCCGCGGATGATCTCCGATGCCCGTCCTCGCCGGAGGAGATAACCGCGTCCGGTGTCGATTGGATCGCAAAGTGGTTCAGTGAGAAAGCCTCCCCCAAAGAAGAACTTCCCCTTCCTCAGCTAGCAAGGCTCCTTGATCGCTATCGCGGGCAGAGCGTTTCAGAAGCCCTCGGAGGGGAGATCCATCAGGGGGAGTTCGGTCGATGTTTAGCGATCGAACGCACTGCGCCAAGAGTTATCCCGTTCCCTCCTAAAGAGAAGGCGAACGAGGCCTTCCTCTCCGAATTGCGGCTTCTCTTCGGAATTGGGACACGATTCGACCAACAGCTTCGTGAGGATGGATATAGCTCGATTCCCTCACTCCTTACGCACCCTCGCTTTGGGGAGACCGCTGCTCACCTCTTGGCAGAGTGGAAAGATCCACTCGATCCTGCGCGGGTAAACACCACCCTATCTTGCTGGCTTCCGGCTTCGCACCCTTTATTCCTGCAACTACTTGGCCTGGTTCCCCGCGAGAAGATGCTCTTCTTCGATCTTGAAACCATGGGGCTCTTCGGGGTACCGATCATCCTCGCAGCCATCGGCCGACCCGGCGCTTCGGAAATCAGGATTACGCAGTACCTCGCGTGCTCCCTCGACGAGGAAATATCCCTACTTGAAAGGGTTACAGAGGCGCTTTCCCATGCCGCTCTTATCTTGAGCTACAACGGAAAGTCCTTTGATTGGACTACCCTTCAGGAACGGTGCGCGTACTACGGCCTCCCGTTTGACTACGCTCCGATCCACATTGACCTGCTCCATCACGCTCGGCAAGCGTACAGAGACCGCCTTCCCAATGCGCAGCTTCAAACCGTGGAAGAAGGGATTCTCGGGATCGAGCGAACAGAAGACCTCCCGAGCGAGGCAGTCCCCGAGTACTACGAGGCGTATCTTAGAAGCGGGAACCCAGGACCACTCGTCCCAATCGTCAATCATAATCAACAGGACGTCGCCACCCTCGCTCTTCTCCTCTCTCATCTGCTTATGCTCACCGGCCATGCTCACTGATCTCCTCGCACAACTCACCAAAGAATCGTGGTACCACGAACAGATCACCCACGTCGCCAGGATTCCAGCGACCAAGGCCGAACCCGCTAGGATTACACTCCCGCCCATACTGCAAAACTACCTCGATGAAAAAGGGATCACGCTCTACCAACACCAGGGGGAGGTGGTAGAGGCCGTACGTGCAGGAAAAGACGTGATCATCACCACTCCCACTGCCTCGGGGAAGACTCTCGCCTTCAATCTCCCTATCTTCGAGACCCTCCTCACCGACCCGCAAGGGTGCGCACTCTACCTCTATCCGTTGAAGGCACTGGCGAACGACCAGCGCGGGAAGCTCCTCGAACTCGAACGAGAGGCCGGCCTCGATCTTTTCCCCAGTGTCTACGATGGGGATACGCCAACGGGCAAACGAGGCCGGATCAAGCAGGTATCCCGTCTCATCCTCACCAATCCCCACGCCTTGCACTACTATCTCCCCTGGCATCACCAGTGGAGCCGCTTCTTCGGCAACCTTCGTTACATCGTGATAGATGAAGCGCACCGCTACCGCGGGGTTTTCGGAACGAATGTTGCTCTCCTGCTGCGACGCCTCGAACGCATCCTGAATCACTACGGAGCCTCTCCGCAGGTCATCCTCTCCTCCGCCTCGGTTGCAAACCCTGTTGATTACGCTCGTGCACTCACCGGGAGAGAGGTCGTCTCCATCGATAAGGGAACCTCCTCCCGTGGCGAAAGGCAGGTACTCTTCTGGGACGCGCTCCTCGATCCCTCTCGCTCGATCACCACGCAGGCAGCGCAGCTTCTCGCCTTCCTCACCAGCGCCGGAGTACAGACCCTCTGTTTCACCGGGTCGCGGGTGATGGCCGAGCTAATCGCCCGCACGGCCCACGGCATGGGGGCGAGAAAGGTCCTCCCCTACCGCGCCGGCTACCTTCCGCAGGAACGACGGGAGATCGAATCCGGTCTGCG
>JAUWNQ010000111.1 GCA_030612565.1 Candidatus Bipolaricaulota bacterium
TCCCTGGCTCTCCCTGAAGGGAGGAAACAAGATCGAACGCCTTTTCCACCGCAGTTTCTTCCCCTGTGATCAACAGGGAGACGCTCCCCACCCCGCGGCCGACGCCCCCGTTTGCAACCTGGGTCACCTCGACAGGGAAGAGGGTCTCCAGGGCATCGATCTCCGTGATGACCCGGCCGACAAGAGGGAAGATTCCACAAGGGATTCCCATGCATCGGTCGACCTTCCCGCTCCCAAGCTCGCGTGCAAGATCGGTGATCGAACTGTGAATCGTCTTCGCAAGGCCGATCGGGATGACAACGTCCACCCCGCGGGCGAGCGCAAGTGGGAGGTAACGGCCGACCGTCCCTCCGCTGGCCGCTCCTGTGAGGACCCCGACCACGCCCCAGGGATCGATCGCGTTTCCGCCCTTGATGATCAGGTCCCCTGCCCCGAGTGAATCGAGCAGCTCCTGGGAATCCACCGTCACTTCTATCCCTTCTCGTAGCACGATTTCACCGACTTCGCCGACGCGGGCGTTGATATTCCAGCGATCGTCGATGAATCCCGCGGCGAACGCACCGCGATCGATCGGCCGGCCTAGGATCTCCTCGGCAACGATGGCGTTCGTCGTCCCTAGGGTGATCAGCACCGTCCCCTTCGCGAGTGCGTCCTTCACGAGCGGCGTCCTTGCTACTCCTTTGGCGATCAGCCTCTTGGACATGTTTTCGTTCAGTACGACACAGGCTTTCATTCTCCTCCTAAGGTTTGTCGACAAAGCTCGCGATATGCTATAAGGTTCTGTGTCGCAATTCAAAATTCACTCGAAAGGGGAAATGTAAAAGATGCGTTACAGTAACGAGGATTACGAGAAGGAGATGCGCGAGTTCGCGTGGGAGATCCCCGCAGACTACAACATCGTCGATGTCGTGGAGAGACACGCCCGGGTGAACCCGGACAAGGTCGCCATCTTTTGGGAGGATGCCGACGGGAAAAAGGAAGAGGTGACCTTCTCCCATCTAATCGATGGAGCACACCGCTTTGGGCGCGCTCTCATCGGGCTGGGGGTGAAGAAGAACGATCCGATCCTGCACGTACTTCCCCGCCTTCCCGAGGCGCACATGGTGCAGCTGGGGACGTTCGTCGCCGGCGGGGTCGCCGTCCCGTGCTCGGTTATGCTGAAGGCAAAGGAGATCGCCTACCGGGCCAAGGCGAGCGGGGCAACGGTGATCATCGCCGATATCTCGACCGCCGACGCGGTGGAGGCCGCTTGCACCGACTCACCGCTCTCGACCCTTATCCTCATCGGTGGGAGACGCGAAGGGTGGATCAGCTTCTCCACATTGATGGAAGAGAACTCTCCTGAGGTGAAGAAGGTCTCGCTCACCGCCGACGATCCGATGACGATCAACTTCACGTCGGGGACGACCGGAAACGCTAAGCCGGTCGTGCACAAGCACCGTTGGATGTACTGCCATAATCACATCACGGCCCGCTACTGGTGGGGGGCGAGCGAGAACGACATCATCTGGGCGACGACCGCTCCTGGATGGGCGAAGTGGTACTGGAGCCCGATCGGCGTCGCCCTGACCACCGGAGCGAGTCAACTGATGTACAACGGGCGTTTCGATGCCGAGCACTACCTGGAGCTAATCGAACGGTACAAGGTGACCAAACTGTGCGCCACCCCTACCGAGTACCGACTGTTCGCGCAGCTCCCCGATATGGAGAAGCACAAGGTCGTGCTCGAGGATGCCCTCTCGGCCGGGGAGCCGCTCAACGTGGAGCCGATCGAGGCGTTCAAACGCGCGTTCGGGGTGACGATCCGTGACGGGTACGGCCAGACGGAGAGCGTCTGTCTCGTCTGTAATTACCCCGGGCTCCAGGTGAAGCCAGGAGCGATGGGGAAGCCGACCCCTGGACCGGGCGTCGTGTTGATCGACGAGGATGGGAACCCCGTCAAACAGGGTGAGATCGGCGAGATCGCCCTCCGTCCGGATAGCCCAGCGATCTTCGACGGGTACTGGAAGTCTCTGGAGCTGGACAAGGAGGCATTCTCCGGCGGGTGGTACCGCACCGGCGACCTCGTGCGGATGGACGAGGAGGGATATCTCTTCTTCGAAGGGAGAGCCGACGATGTGATCCTCACCTCCGGCTATCGGATAGGTCCGTTCGAGGTGGAAGACGCTTTGGTCAGCCATCCAGCGGTGGTCGAGGCCGCGGCTGTCGCCTCCCCGCACCGCGAACGCGGCGAGATCGTCAAGGCATTCGTGATCCTCACCAGTGGGTACGAACCCTCAGAGGAACTGGTGAAGGAGCTGCAGGATCACGTGAAGAGCGTCACCGCGCCGTACAAGTACCCGCGGGCGATCGACTTCGTCGATGAGCTCCCCAAGACAACGAGCGGGAAGATCAAGCGCGCCGTGCTGAAGCAGCGCGAATGGGAGGGATGGGACAGGAGATGAACCGTAAAGGAGGTCGTATCTTGAATTGTGATATTTGGCGAAGTATCTCTTCTTGCCTGCGTAACCCAACTGCACATTCAACGGAAGAAATAAGATCGAAGTGGCTCAATATCACGAGTCAAGGTCTGACCCCAACGATAGTGGGCACACTGGTTCTCCTCCTGTTCATTTCCTTCTCCGGGCTCAGCGGGGGGATCGGCGCTGGACTATCGTTCTACACGCTCGACCTCTCCCCGACCATGGCACAGATCCCCACGGCGGTTTCGGACTCCCTCGACGCGCTAGGAATCGCGGGTGCAGATAAGAGCACGATTCTCGCCGACCTTGATGTGGCCCTAGCACAGATCGAGGCGGGCTTTCCCGTCTCCTCGACGCCGATCCCTCTCCTCGGCGGGTCGATCGGGATCTCTCTCCCGTTCATCGTTGTCGGCGAGCTGCGTATCTCAGGAGGGATCCTGAACGATTCGCTCCTGCGGGGGATGGCAAATCTCTTCGACTTGGACCTGCCAAGCCCCCTCTTCGATGAGACGATAGATACCGGCCAGGGCACGGGAACGATCACGGCTGATCTCTCATTATCGACGTTCATGCTCTCAAGCGAAGTCGTCAAGCGGTTCGACCTCATCATCGCCGGGATCGAGCTCGGTGTGGGGATTGATCTCATTAAAGGCTCTGTCGTCCCGCAGGTCGAGGCCGTACTCCCCGGGCTCCAGCCGGAGGTCGATGCCGCTCTTGCCGCCCTCCACCTCGATGAGTTTCACTGGTCGGGCTTCGCCACCCACGTTTCTCTGGGTATGGAGCTAGGACCTCCATTCCTGCGTCTGTTCGCGCGGGGACAGATCCTCATCCCCATCAGTCATAGCACAGGGTGGTGGCCGTTCGCAATGGGTTCAATATCAGGGAGTATAGGGCTGGTGATCCGGTTTTGATCGACGATCAAACACTGTTGACTAAGGCAATCGAAGCACGCGAA
>JAUWNQ010000002.1 GCA_030612565.1 Candidatus Bipolaricaulota bacterium
TCAGCATCCGTTCGCCTCCTTACTTCCCGGCCAATCGGGGCAGTAGTCCTCGTCGTCAGGTACGCCATCGCCATCACGATCTGAATCGCTTTCGCTGATTGAACCGTCTCCGGGTTCACCCAATCGATGGAACCTGTCACCGACCGTCTCTTCGTATCCCGGACTCATCGTCACATTGCTCAGGCGGATGAGGATGGGGTAGTCCTTGACGAGGAGATCACGGATGATCGTCGCTTCTCCATCTGTTTCGAAGACGAGATCCTGCTCGAATCCGTGCAGCACGTCGATCCCGGTGACGGTTCCGGCGGCCAGACCGGGAAACTTGATTGTCGCGGGCACGCCGGGGTCTTCGTTTTGGGCGATCCCGTCAGTCCATACAGCCAGTATCCGATCTCCATTTGGGCACCGGAAGGCACAATATGACGTAGGCTCGAAGTTGATGTCGATCTCCACCGGCATGTCGATCGACTCGTTCCCCGCCATGACGGTGCAAAGGTTGCGAACCACCTGCATCTGGATCAGCGGGTTGCCTGGCTCCGTTCCGCCTATCCCAGCATGCGCGTCCAGACCCAGGGTCGCGAGGGTGCCACGCGCGTAGTACTTCGCTGCTACTATATCAGTGAATGTCCATGGCTCGTAAGGATTTGGATTCCGCGACGTTCTCCACGTCAGTTCGTCAGCGAAGATCTCCCCACGAAAGCCGTGCGGCTCTGCCGTTTCCCTCACTTGGCGAATCAACTCTGGATAGCGATAGTAGTATTGTCCGCTACCCTCGAAGACTTGCTCTCCAGTGTCATGGCATGGAGATGTTCCATACATGGGATGGAAGGAAACTCCATTGACCAAAGGCATGATGCTCGATTGCAGAATACCGAAGAGATAGTCTTTGGTGTTCTCCTCACGGAAGGAAGCAGTGGCGCCAACTACTACTCTTGCCTGTGGATCCTCTTGACGAATAACGGGAAGAACGTGCTCTACCAGTTCTACGTAATCCTCTAACTGTACAGATTTCTGCGTGCCGTGCCCGATATTAGGTTCGTTGAGAATCTCGTAGTACGTCACTAGTCCGCGGAGCCGGCGGACGGTTTCTGCGACAAAGGTGACGTACCTGTGGATTTCGCCCTCCGTGCGGAATCTTGAGTACCCCGGTTGCTCCATCTTGCCCGGGGAATCGGTATCCCAGAAGACCAACCCGCACATCACGGGAATCCCTGCATTCGCAAACAGGGTAATGGCCTCAATCTGCCGCAAAGTCAGCTGTGTTGATGCATCGCGCCATGTCCAGTCCACTTGAGGGAAGTCGCCGTAGTCAAGCAGCAGGCGGATCCACTTGAGTCCAATTGTGCTGACTTCCCTCACGAACTGCTCGAGGTCCCCCTCGAAGAACTCGGCAGTGAGGTCCCACAAACTTCCGATTCGGTTGTCAGGCAAGCGATCGGAAGGCAAGGTTGACAGTCTGTTGTAGGGAGTATCGTTGGCCTGTTGGAGCGGAACGAACGCCTTTGTCCCCACAGTGGGCGCAGAGAACGCACTGGTAGAGCCGTCGGGGCCAGTCGCAGTCGCGGTCAGGCGTGGGCCACGAAATGGGCTGTCGCCTGTCACCTCGAACCATCCATCTTCGCCTGTGGGGAGGCTTGTCTCGTAATGCTCTCCCTGGTGGGCGCTATCGGAGTAGATCTCCACAGTGCAGTTCGGGCAGGCTACGCCAGCCATTACACCCTGCGCAACATCGAAATTAGTCATCGTTGGAGTTTCCCCCCCCCCGTTTCCACCATCCTCTAGAAGGATCCCAAGAGAGCCGTTGCTATGGGCTGTTCCGTGTGATCGTGTTGCCTCGCGTGCCATCTCCGTTCACGACCACTCCGTGAGCCTCGTTGAACGCGATGATGTTGTCTGGTCCGACAGTGTTTTTGGAGGCTCCTTCGCGAATCCCAATGCCATCAATGTTCCCATTGCTCTCGTGGGGGTTCTGCCTACTCGAGTCGGTTCCGATGAGGTTCCCTGTGATGACGTTGTGAGAGACGCCAGCGCCCCATGCACCGATTCCCGTGTCGTTGCCGCTCAAGAGATTCCCTTGCCCGATTGGACCTGCTCCTGCCGTACGATCACCGCCGATCGTGTTGTGCTGGGCGCTGCCGCTGAGAATAAGGCCGACGCCGTTCTTGAAGTTGACAATCTGCAGCCCACGAATGACGTTGTGGTCCGACTGAATCTCTAAGCCAACCCTGCAGCTACCCGATGCTTCCGTTCCGTCCAGGATCACTCCCGCGTCGCTAGCATCGATGGTCAGCTTCCCGCACTGAAGAGCGGGAAGCCCAGTCCGTACGTAGATCGTCGCCGGATCGTCGGGTGGGAAGACTGCCGGATCGAACGTGATGACGTCGCCCGGTCGGGCGGTCCGCAGCGCCCAACGCAATGTTCCGGCTCCGTTGTCTGCCGTGCTGGTGACGACGAGTTCGTGAGCGAGCCCCACAAAGGAGAAGAGCAGAACGCCTGCGAACACCAACACCATGACCATCCGGGAGTACCGTGATCTCGTTCTTGTTAGGAATGCCATTGGAACCTCCTTGTACTCTTCAACAGCCATTTGCCTCCTTACTCCCCGGCTAATCCGGGCAGTAGTCCTCGTCGTTCGGTACGCCGTCGCCATCACGGTCGGACGCCGTGCCTACGCCTGGTTCAGCGAGCCGATGGAACCCGTCGCCGTCGGTCTCTTTGTAGTCGTCACCCATCGTCACATCGCTGAGGCGGAGAAGGATGGGATAATCCTTGACGAGGAAGTCGCAGACGATCGTGCTGTCGCCATCGGTTTCGAAAACCAGTTCCTGCTCGAAGCCGTGCAGCACGTCGATCCCGGTGACGCTTCCCGCAGTAAGGCCAGAGAACGTGATTGTCGCGGGGACGCCCGGATCATTGTCCTGGGCGACTCCGTCTGTCCAGACGGCCAGCATCCGATCACCGTTGGGGTAGCGAAAGGCGCAAGTTGCTACGGGGCCGTCGGTTTCGATGTCGATGTTCACCGATAGGTCGATGGCTTCGTGCCCGGCCATGACCGTGCAAAGGTTTCGCACCACCACGTTGAGCGGCGTGACCGTATCAACAGCCCCGACTCCGACCATCACATCCATACCGAGGTGGAGTGTGATTCCGCGGGCGTAGTACTTGGCGGCCTGGATAGGGCTTAACTCCGGAGCCCCCCAAAAACGCAGGGTTAGAGGAGTTCTCCAGAACATCTCACTGCCCATGTACTCGCCGCTGAATCCATTGCTGGACGCCAAGTTCTTGATCTGCCGAACAAGATCAGGATACCCGTAATAGTAGTCTGCTGAAGAAGGATCGCTCGGGGATTCCCCGTTGAATGGATGCCAGGCGATCACATCAACTAGAGGCATTACATCCGATCTCAGAATCGAGAAAAGGTATTCGTACCCAGCATACCCCATCCCAGTGAACGCTGACGCTACAGCACCAAACACAATCTTTGCGTGGGGATCTTCTTGGCGGATGATGGAAACTACTCGGCGAACCAAGTTGATGTAGTGGTCGGGCGCTACGTACTGCTGGGTACCCTTTGCCGCGTTAGGCTCATTGAGAATCTCGTAGTACTCAACCCGTCCCCTGAAGTGGTGGACAATGGACTGAATATGGTTAAGATACGCTTGCACTTCGTCTTCCGTTTCGTATCGGGAGTAGCCCGTCACTTGCTGCGCTACCCGCATGTTCGCCGATTCGTCCCAGAAAACCAGCCCCAATACGATCTTCAGGTCCCGTTCGACGGACCGATCCACTAACCAGTCTTGCGCGGGAGTGACCCTGCCATTGGAATAGCCTTCGTAGACACCTACTTCAGGCCAATCGGGTACGTCGATATAGAACTTGTTCCACATGAATCCCAGGGAATCCATCCTGCGGATAATCACATCCGCATCCTCCATCCCCGCGGAGTCTAGCACGGGCAACATGGTCCCGATGCGGTTGTATGCGCGTTGACTCCCCCGCAGAGGCTCAAGTCGGTACATGGGCTGTCCTTCACCAGACTGAAGCCCCCACGATCTCATCATCGCGGATGTTGCCAGCGAGAACTCGCTTGTATTCCCCTCAGCGTCGGTTGCGGTGGCTGTAAGGTGGGAATACTCAAAGGGTATCCCTCTGTCGAAGGAGAAAGTCCCATCGTCAGTTGTCTCGGTGCGCCCTTCGTAGGCCCTGCCCTCTGCACTCAAGCGGCGCTCATCCTCACAATCCTCCCACGAGGTTTCTTCGGAGAACAACTCGATCGTGCAGTTCCTGCAAGCAGTCCCAGTCAGCACCCTCGATGTTACATCGAAGGCAGTTATTAGGGGAGAAGGCAGATCACAATTACTCCCATCCAACAGCTGTATGCCCCCCCAGGCGTTATGATGAATACTGTTTTGGGTAATGGTGTTACGGTAGCTATTCATGTTCTGTACGACAATAGCGCGCTCACAATTGTAGGCAATAACGTTTCCCGGACCGATCCTGTTGTGCGAGGCGCCGTTCGACAGGAATACACCATCGATGTTCCCAAAAGGCTCTGTACCGGTGACGTCGGTCCCGATCAAGTTACCAGTGATCGTGTTGTACGAAGTCCCATCGTCCCGGAGGCAGATGCCACAGTTGTTGCCACTGCACAGATTCCCTTGTCCTACTGGGCCTACCCCAACTAAACGGTCCCCACCGATCACATTGTTCTTTGCTCCACAACACAGAAGAATCCCAGCACTGGGGAAGTTGACGATCTGAAGTCCTCGGATGGTGGTGCCACTTGACGCAATCTGCAGCCCTGGCACCCAGTCTCCGGAGGCGTTACTTCCATCCAGGATCACCCCTGTATTGCTCGCGTCAATAAGCAGGTTGCCTTGGTTAATGGAGGGCAGAGCGGTATCCAGATAGATCGTAATCGGAGCGCTGGGTGGAAAAACCGTGGAATCGAAGGTGATACTGTCACCGTTCCTTGCTTGTTCCAATATTTCCCTCAGGCTGCCGGGCCCACTGTTT
Organism: Candidatus Bipolaricaulota bacterium; assembly: GCA_030612565.1. Next base: position 5,017 of record JAUWNQ010000002.1, read on the forward strand.
TCAGTGCTAGTTACAATGAGTTCCCTCCCTGCCCCCACCGCATATAACGCTGCTGAGAATTCACTGGTGTTACCGTAAATGTCGATGGTCATTGCCGTTAGATTGGAAGCGGTGAAGGGAATACCCTTGTTGAACGTGAAGAAACCAGTAACGTCAGCAGACGTTTGACCTTCGTAAATCTCACCCTGACTACCGTGGGTAGAGAAGACCTCAACTGTGCAGTTCGGGCAGGTACTACCAGCTGCAAATCCCTCCGCTACATTGAAGTCTGTAATGACGGGCGACGGCAAGCTGGAGTTACCCCCTTCTAACAGTTTTATACCTCCCCATACATTGGCATGGATGCTGTTCTGGGTAATCGTGTTTCCAACTGAGTTCGTCCCCTGGATGACTATGGCATGTTCACGGTTGTAAGCAATGATGTTGTCTGGGCCAATGGTGTTGCAGCTAGCACCATCCGATAGGAACATGCCGTCGATATTTCCGAAAGGCTTCTTACCGGTCACATCGGTTCCGATCAAGTTCCCAGTGATCGTGTTGTGCGAGGTCCCCCCGTTCCAGAGGCAGATGCCACCGTCATTCCCACTGCTCAGGTTCCCTTGGCCGAGCGGTCCGGAACCAGCGGTACGATCACCGCCGATTGTGTTGTACTGGGCTCCACCGACAATCACAATCCCGGGGCCGGGGACATTGATAATCTGCAATCCCCAGATGGTGTTGCCGTCGGAGATGATCTCCAGTCCCCAGGCCTCGTCGTTGGGCAGGTCCTGGCCGTCCAAGATCACTCCGGCATTGCTGGCATCGATCGTGATATTGCCTTGACAAATCGATGGTAAGCATTTGCGAAGATGAATCGTTGCAGGATTCTCCGGCGGGAAGACCGCAGGATCGAAGGTGATTACATCGCCTGAGCGAGCCATCTGCAGCGCCCAACGAAAGCTTCCCGTCCCGCTATCAGCGGTGCTGGTGACGATGATCTCTCGCCCCAATCCCACACTGGTTAAGACTACAACGAGTAACAGACCAACTATCACTGCTTTCTTCCCCATCATTTCCTCCCTTCATGACAGCATGTTTCCCGTAACTTATTCATGAGCCAAAATCCAATATAAGGCGTTGCCCAGGATTGGTCAACTCAGAAGAAGGGAGCGGGAAAAGGAAGCCTTCCAAAAAAAAGAGGCCGGGATCGCTCCCGGCCTCATGGTCGTTTGTTAAGTCTGGTTTTGTTCTTATTTGTCGTCGAGCGCCGCCTGTGCCGCGGCGAGGCGGGCGACAGGGACGCGATATGGGCTGCAGCTTACGTAGTGGAGTCCCACCTTGTGACAGAAGTGGATTGAGGACGGTTCACCGCCGTGCTCGCCGCAGATCCCGAGCTTGATCTCGGGGCGGGCCTCTCTCCCTAGTTCGCAGGCCATTTGCACGAGCTTACCGATGCCTCCTTGGTCGAGAACCTCGAACGGGTTGTGTGCGTAGATCCCTTTGGCGACGTATTCCTTTAAGAATTTCGCGGCGTCATCGCGGGAGAACCCGCACCCCATCTGGGTGAGATCGTTCGTCCCAAAGCTGAAGAACTCGGCTTCCTTTGCAATCTCGTCGGCGGTGAGCGCGGCCCGTGGGACCTCGATCATCGTCCCGATCGTGTAGGGTATCTGTTCCTTGGTGAGGTTGCGTTCGGTAAGGACAGCCATAGCTACCTTCTCGACCAGCTCGCGCTGCAACGAAAGTTCTTTGACGTTTCCGACCAAAGGGATCATGATCTCGGGGTGAACTTTTATCCCTTCCGAGTAGACGTTGCACGCCGCTTCCATGATCGCCCGTGCCTGCATCTCCGAGATCTCGGGGTAGGTGATCCCCAGCCGACAACCGCGATGACCGAGCATCGGGTTGACCTCATGAAGGGCATCGACCTTCTCTCGGATCGTTTCTAAAGGGACCCCCATCGCTTCGGCGACCTCCTCTTGCCCTTCGTGGTCGTGCGGGAGGAATTCGTGCAGTGGCGGATCCAGAAGCCGGACCGTCACCGGTCTTCCTTCCATCGCCTTAAAGATCCCTTCGAAGTCTTCCCGCTGCATGGGGAGGAGCTTGGCGAGAGCTGTACGTCTGCCTTCTTCATAGTCGGCGAGGATCATCTCGCGCACAGCGATGATCCTCTCTCCTTCGAAGAACATGTGCTCGGTGCGACAGAGGCCGATCCCCTCCGCGCCGAACTTGATTGCTGTAGCGGCGTCGTGCGGGGTATCTGCGTTGGTGCGGACGCCGAGTGTCCGGAACCCGTCGACCCAACCCATGAACGTCGAGTAGTTCTGGTACAGAAGAGAATCTTCTGCGGCCATCTCACCGTTCATCACCTGGACGATCTCGGAAGGCTTGACAGTGATCTTGGCATTGTAGACATAGCCGGTGAAGCCGTCGATCGAGATGGTGTCGCCTTGTTTGATGACCTGTCCTTTGATGGTCATCTTTTTTGCACCGTAGGCGATCTGTAGGTCCCCAGCGCCGGCGATGCACGGGCAACCCATGCCGCGCGCAACGACTGCGGCGTGCGATGTCATTCCCCCACGAGCAGTGAGAATACCCTTGGCTACACTCATCCCGCCGATGTCCTCTGGCGAGGTCTCGATTCGAACGAGGATAACGTCCTTGCCATCGGCCGCCCATTCCTCGGCTTCATCGGCTGTGAAGACAACCTGGCCGCAGGCTCCACCAGGGCTGGCGTTCAGCGCCTTGGTGATCGGTTCTATCTTCTTCGCTTTGATGTCAGCTTGGTCGAGGATCGGTGCGAAGAGCTTGGAAAACTCGGATGCAGGGACGCGCCTGACCGCCTCTTCCTTGTCGATCATCCCTTCCTCAACCATTTCGATCTGGGATCTGAGCCAGCTGAATGCGGTCCGCTTCCCAGTACGTGTCTGTAGTATGTACAGGGGTGCGTTCTCGATCGTGAACTCGATGTCCTGCATGTCGCGGTAGCGCTCCTCGAGCTGAGCGCGGATCGCGAGGAGCTCGTCGTAGATATTCGGCATCTCGTCGCGCAGTGTCGCAATCGACAGCGGGGTACGAATCCCAGCGACGACGTCCTCCCCTTGCGCGTTCATCAGGTACTCCCCGTAGAAGGCGTTCTCCCCGGTTGAGGGGTTGCGGGTGAATGCCACCCCGGTCCCGCAGCCGGCGCCCATGTTCCCGAAGACCATCGCCTGCACGTTCACCGCGGTACCGATCAGCCCGTGGATATCATTGAGTTCACGGTATGTGATCGCGCGCGGGTTGGTCCACGAGTGAAAGACCGCGGTGATCGCTCCCCACAGCTGTTCCATTGGGTCCTGCGGGAACTCGATCCCGACGCGGTCCTTGATCGCCCCCTTGAACGCTTCAACGAGTTCCTTTAGGTCAGCGGTCGTGAGGTCGGTGTCTAGTGTGACTCCCTTCTTCTCCTTTAGCTTTTCGAGAATCTCCTCGAACGGATCGATCTCCATCTCACTCTGCGGTTTCAACCCTAGTACAACATCCCCGTACATCTGCACCAGCCGGCGGTAGGAGTCGTTGGCGAAGCGCTCGTTCCCCGTCTTGGCGATGATCCCCTTCACCGTCTCATCGGTCAGGCCGAGGTTGAGGACCGTATCCATCATCCCGGGCATCGATACGGCAGCGCCGGAGCGAACCGAAACGAGTAAGGGCTTGAATGGGTCCCCGAACTTCTTTCCGGTCGCCTTCTCGAGTTTGCGCAGGTTCTCCCCGATCTCTTCCTTCAGGTTGTCGGGATAGGTCTTGTCGTGCTCATTGTAGTAACGGCAGACCTCGGTTGAGATGGTGAAGCCGGGCGGAACCGGTATTCCCATTTCCGCCATTTCGGCGAGGTTTGCGCCCTTTCCTCCGAGGAGTTCCTTCATCGAGGCGTTCCCTTCACTTTCACCCTTGTTGAAAAAATAAACGTACTTCACTTCTAGATACCTCCGTAAGTGATAATTGAATGATTTAGTGATTGAATCATTGAGTGATTTAACAGCTCAATCATTCAATCCCCCGATCACTCAATGATTCAATGATTCAATCTCCCGATCACTCAATGATTCAATCTCCCGATCGCTAAATCACTCAATTCGAGAAGAGTGCTTCCACAAACTGGCTAGCGGAGAACTCGTGCAGGTCATCCACGCCTTCTCCCACCCCAATGTACAACAATGGGAGTCTTAATTCATCCCAGATCGCTAGGATTACGCCTCCCTTGGCCGTTCCATCGAGCTTGGTGAGGACGAGTCCGGTGAGGTCGATCGCCTCGTGGAAGCGGACCGCTTGGGAGATGCCGTTCTGGCCGGTGGTCGCGTCGAGGACGAGAAGGCGTTCGTCCGATCCTCGTCCAAGCTTCTTCTCCACTGTGCGCTCGATCTTCTTCAGTTCCTCCATCAGGTTGTGTTTCGTCTGCAGTCGTCCAGCGGTATCGATCAGGAGGAGACTCCCGAGGCGACGGGCGTGGTCGAGGGCATCGAAGACGACCGCTGATGGATCGGCGCCAATCTTGTGTTTGATCAGGTCTACGCCGACCCGATCCGCCCAGACCGCGAGTTGCTCGATCGCCGCAGCGCGGAAGGTATCGGCCGCAGCGAGGGTAATCGGTAATGAGGGATTCTGCTCTCGCAGGCGGGACGCGATTTTGGCGATGGTCGTCGTCTTTCCCGATCCGTTCACTCCGGTGACGAGGATCACGGTTGGCTCCTCATCCTTGCGCAGGGTGAGCGGCCGCTCCGATCCCGCGAGACGTTCCACTATCACCATTTCTAGGGCGGCCATGAAGGCCTCTCCGTTCGTCTGGCCGCGGCGGCTACGCTCGGCGAGTTCCTCCGTGAGGTCCATTGCCACACGAACCCCGACGTCTCCGGCGATGAGGATCTCCTCGATCTCCTCGAGTTCCACCGCGCTCAGCTTCTCCCCACGAGAGAAGACCTGGCCAAGCGAACTGGTGAACCCGGAGCGGGTTCGCTTCAACCCTTTCTTCAACCGATCGATCCACGCCATCACATCGCCTCCGGGGACGAGATCCCAAGGATCTCCAGGCTGCGTCGGAAAACGATCCGCATGGCCTGGAGCAGTGCGAGGCGCGCCAGCATCACCTTCTCGTCCGTGCCGATCACCCGGTGCTCCCCATAGTAGACGTGGAAGGCCCGTGCCAGCCCCAGCGTGTAGTCGGCGAGGAGGTGCGGGGCGAAGTCGAGCGCTGCACCGGAAACGACCTCTGGAAACCGGTCGAGCCGTTTTATCAGGTCGAACTCTGCCTGCGTTTCAAGTGGTGAGAGATCGACGCTCGTCGCGTCGAAGGACGAGAGATCGGCCTTGCGGAAGATGGAAGCGATCCGGGTGTGTGCGTACTGGATGTAGTAGATCGGGTTATCGAGCGATTCCGCACGCGCGAGTTCGAGGTCGAACTGCAGGTGGCTCTCGGGCTTTCGCGCGACCATGAAGTAGCGGACTACGTCACGCCCGAGCTCGTCTGTGAGATCGCGCAAGCGGACGAACTGCCCGGCGCGGGTTGACATGCGTGCGACCCCTGCTCCCTCCTTGATGCTCACAAATTGGTGCGTCGCATAGCTGAGGAACTCCTCGGGGTAGCGGAGGATGCGCATCGCCGCCTTCATACACGATTGCTCCACCTGATGGTCCGCCCCTTGGACGTTGATGACCTGAGTGAATCCGCGGCGGTGCTTGTCGATGTGGTAAGCGATATCGACCATGAGGTAGGTCGGCCGGCCGTCGCTTCGGATGAGGACGGAGTCCTTCACCCCACCGCTATCCTCCGCCTTGAGCCAGATTGCGCCGTCCTCTTCGTAGATCCCATGACGCTCGCGCAGAAGATCGAGTGCCGCAGTCACCTCCCCGCGGTGATGGAGATCTCCTTCGCTGAACCAGGTATCGAACCTGACCCCGAGTTGGGCGAGGTCATCCCTAATCAACGTCTTGATCCGCGAGATTGCTTCTTCCTTCAATGTTGACGCGGTCTGTCGATCGAAGACCAGGAACTTCTCGCCGAAAGTCTCTTTCACCTCGCGGGCGATCTCAACCAGGTATTCTCCTTGGTACCCCCCTTCCGGGATCGACGCTTCTCCTCCCGCAAGCTCGCAATAGCGTGCCCATAAGGATTCTGTCAGGAGGTCGATTTGGCGTCCCTCGTCGTTGAAGTAGTACTCTCGGGTGACGGTGTAACCAAGGGCATCGTAGAGCGAGGCGAGGACATCGCCGAGGACGGCCTGGCGGCCGTGCCCGACGGTGAGGGGGCCGGTGGGGTTGGAGCTGACGAATTCTACCTGTCACGTTTTTCCAGCCCCGATCGTTGAGGAACCGAATCGGGCCTTCGACTGTAGGAGCTCCTGTAAAGCCACGTGGATAACCGTAGGCTGCAGGAAGAGGTTGATGAACCCCGGTCCGGCGAGCTCTACACGCGAGAACGCATCATCAGGGATGGCCGCCACTAGCCGCTCGGCCAGCTGCCGCGGGGGGAGGTTCGCCGCCTTTGCCCCAATGAGGGGGAGGTTGGTGGAGAAGTCTCCGAACTCTGACCGCTCGGGGGGGTGAACCTCAATCGAAACCGAGGGGAGGCCGAGCTTTTCCCATGTCGAAGCGAGTAAACTCTCAATCCGTGATCTGAGCATGATGGTGTTATTCTATAAGGTGATGAACGGGGAAGCTACCTTTCGACGATGAAGCGGATCCCGGTCCTCGTCTTCCCGTCGATTTCGAGCTCGATGAATCCGGGGATGACCTTGATCGGAGCCTTCCCCTCTTCTTCCACCATCCGCCGTGCGATGGCGATCGCCTTTACGGTCTGATTGACGGCACCGGCACCGATCGCGTGAATCTCGACGACACCATGCTCTTCCAGAACACTGGCGATAGCACCGGCGGTCGAATTCGGGTTTGAGCGGGATGCAACCCTCAATATTTCCATGGCCGTTCTCCTGCTGTCGCGTGCTTTGCGATACGCTGCAACCCCCCTGCTCGGTCAGTATAGCAACGCCCTTATTCTTCTGTCAAAGGAGGCTGTCCAGCCTGCTGCGTAAACCCTCTTCCCCTTGTAGAGGAGCACACTTAACCGTAGAGGAAAGAATTGAGTGATTTAACGAATGAGCGATTGAGTGATTGAACATTTTAGCTTCCAAATCTCTTAATCTACCGATGATTCAATCTTCCGATTTCTTAATCCTTCCCTCTCCGCTTCAGGATGGGTTATAATGGGTGAATTATGCGTGTTAAAAGCCTGTTCGAGAAGAGCTTGCGCCACCCCGTGGTCACCCTGTTCGGTGGATTGGCGCTTGGGGGAATCGCTATCGGGATTGCCGTCCTCATCCTCGTGCTTGTCGTTGAACCGGTGGCCACGCCAGAGCTTGAAGGGACCGTCTACTATGAGGAAGGAGACTTCGTCCTTCGATACCAGAAGGATAGCCCAGGGAGGGAAGATCACGCTGCGCTCGCCGAGGTGTTAAAGCAATATCATGAGGAACTCCTCGATCTTCTCGATGTCAATCCCGACCTTGTTCCGACTCCGATCGATGTCTTCGTCCACGATGATGTTTCCTCGATGCAGACCTCGATCAGCAAACGTAAGAGCCCCGAAGCACGCTCGGTCTACCTGGCTCCACTCGATCTCCTCGTTGGGGAGGATCCGCGTGGCCGCCTGGCTGAGCTGGTCCTCGCGTTCGGGTGGGGACGGTGCGGATCGCAGATTCTCCATGCGGGAACAAGGCTATATGCGACGGAGCCGAAACGGGACTTCCATGCGGTGGTTGCGGCCCTGCCAAATCGGCTCTTCTTAACACTACCAGAATTGATCCGCGCGGAGGAGAGGGGGCGTTTCCCGGAGTCGCTCTATCAGCAGTTCGATTCCCCGTACTCTCCGGTATCGATCGCATTCAGCGATCTCCGGAAGCTGTTCGGACTTTCCGTGCACGGAGAGGTATCTCCAGAGGATATCCTGGCACTAGAAGCGGCCTCATTCGTCCAGTTTCTCATCGAGACGAAGGGCGGGATCCGTGCGGTGAAACAAGCATGGGGAAGGGGATCGACGGTAAACCTCCTCAACCGCATCGATTCGGTACCACCGGAAGAGATGGGCGCACGCTGGTACACAGCAGGGATCGAAGCGGGACGAGGTGCCCCTGATTTCCCGTTCTTGTCGGTCTACTATCTGCTGGGAGGAGGGTTCCCCGACGCGGCGTGGATAAGGTCGAGCACGTGGCACGGCGAGGATCTCTCTCAGGGTGAGATCACACTGGCTGTGCGGTGCGCTCTTGCGGTAGGAGCATTCATCGAAGCAAGGGCGTTGATCTCCCACCTAGAAGGGGGAGAGGCGAAGGACGACATGCAGGCTCTTCTCACCCTATACGAGGGATGGACGGTGACAGAAGCCCCCGGCCTGCGGGTCTTTGTTTCGCCGCAGGTCTTCCGAGAAGGGGGGCCGGAGATCTCACAGATCGAGCGCCTTTTCGAGCGAATGACCGAAGAGCTTGCCCTTCCTACGAGCGACCTTCCGGAGCGGATGACCCTCTTCTTCCATCCCGATACGGAAACACGGGACAGGGGAGAGTCCCTCATCCCTCTCTCTTCGGAGAAGAACGCGACGCTTCACCTTCTTCCTAAGGATGACGTTGCATACCGCATGGGAGAGGTTCTCCCTATTTATGCTTGGGGGAAGGATACGTACTCGCGGCTTCTGCGCGCCGGCGTGGCCATGGCTCTCTCCTGTGATGAGGATCTCCTTGTGGAGGAAGGGTGCCGGTTGCGTCAGGAGGGACTTTGGTTCTCACTATCCTCGATCGACTTTGGGATGGCCTCTCAGCGAACGGTCGAGGTAGAGGCCGGTCTCCTTTTGTACTACATCCTTGAGAGATACGGGGGAGAAGCCCTGCGCGAGATCTGGGTCGCAACCTCCCCCTTGGATAGATACCTTTCGTTCGACACGGCGCTCACCGAGGTGTGCGCGACAACGAGAGAAGAGATCGAAGAGTCCCTCTTTTCCTCGCTTTTATCCTGCAATGAGTAAGAATGGAGGGTTCCTCGTCGTTTCGCCTGCCTGTGTCGGCGAGGCAGACAGGAGTGGGTAGTAACTTCTAATTTCGGTTCGCACGGCACGGATGCCGGTTGCGAAGCAAGACCGGAGGTCGAAGAGAATTCACCACGAAGAGCACGAAGGGCACGAAGAATGGAATTTGATAAGCTGTCGAATCGGGTGAAGTGAAGACCGGGCTCCTGATGAACTTCAATGTCACCTCGGGGGGTGTAGTAAACAGGACCGGCTACTACACCCCCCAGGCTTAAGAGCGGGATCAAGCGCTTCGTCCTCCTCCTTCGTGCTCTTCGTGTCCTTCGTGGTGAAACAATTCTGCGCCTTTGCGAGAGTCTTGGCTCTTGACCCTTTCTCTTTAAGTTACCCACTCGAAATGACAAAGAGCCGAATGGAGCGATATTTATGGACGCCGTTTGGATGGCCGATGGATGATTGTCAAAGGGGCTCTATCTGTGGTATCCTACTAATGATCAAATAGGTTCCGCAAGGCTTTCCACTAGATTGGCTTGCGTATTGTTGGAGGTGATGGCGCGCGGTAAGTAGGCATGTTGGGTCGATAGTGGCAAATGTAATAAGGGAGGTACAAGAATGAAACTTACTGGCCTTCGGGCACTGGTAGTTGTTGCTTGTGTTGTAGCTCTGTTCTCGATGGTGGCTGTGGCGAATCTGGAGACGATCGTCTCAGACGAGCTCATCCCTGAGATCAGCGCTGCTGCTGGAATCGCTCTTGTTGGTTCCTATGCGGATACGATGACGGAAGCGGATCTGGAAGCTCTAGCGGTGAACGGACGCACGATCGGTCTGCGCACCGCGGCGAGCGGGGCCCTTGCCATCCAGTCGCGCGCGAAGACGGAAGAAGAGATCATGGCTATTCTGAAGGGGACAGCGGATCCGATGATCCGTGCCGCTGCTATCGAACCGGCACTGATCTACCTTATCTCGGTTACGAGTGAGGCCGAGGACTTTAGCCTGACCGATTATCTCAAGGACATTGCGATAAATGGTGAGACCCATGAGATGAAACTCGCTGCTGCGAAGGCGTACTACTTTATGATGCGTGGGTCCTTGAAAGCAGAGGATCTTGAGGTACAGGCAGTGACCAACGATAGCGATGAACTGGCGTACGCTGCCGGTGAAATCCTGTCCG
>JAUWNQ010000150.1 GCA_030612565.1 Candidatus Bipolaricaulota bacterium
CGAACCCGTTCTCCCCTGGTGAGGCGTAAGCGAGCGTGGTCCCATCGGGCGAGAGGACCGGCTCCCAGTTCGCGAGTTGGGGCCCTTTCTGCTGAAGGAGGTCGCACCCTCCAACGAGAAGCAATCCGATCAAAATAAGTCCAGTAAAGATTATTTTTTTCATATACATCTCCTTCTCACTATTCCCAACGGGGAGGCGTCCCACAGGGTTCGACAAAGAGCATCCTCCCTGCGTCGGTTTGCAGTGTGCTCTTGACGGTCGTCTTGATCTTGCGGCCGATATGCCGGCGGCCGTTTTCCACCACTACCATCGTCCCATCGTCGAGGTAGCCGATCCCTTGACCGATCTCCTCGCCGCGGTCGATCACCTCGATGTCGAGTTCCTCCCCAGGGATGAAACGTGGCTTAACCGTGTTCGCCAGCTCGTTAACGTTTAACACCTTGATCCCCTCTACCTGGGCGACCCGGTTCAGGTTGTAGTCCGTGGTGAGCAGTGTTCCGCACTCCTCCTTCGCGAGGCGGATCAGCTTATGGTCGACCTCCTTGATGGTTGGATAGTCCTTGGTGTGGATCTGGATCATGACTGCCTCATCGTCCATGAGTTGGTGCAGGATCTCCAAGCCGCGGCGTCCCTTGCGGCGGCGGATGCTGTTGGAGGAATCGGCGATGTTCTGCAGTTCGACAAGGACAAACTCTGGGACGATTATCTCTCCCTCCAGGAAGCCCGTGCGAAGCAGATCGCCGATGCGCCCGTCGATGATAACGCTCGTATCCATGACCTTGACCGCGCACCCTTTCTGCCTGTTCGACGATTTGAAGGCCCTCTCACCGCGGAAGATAAGGGGGCGGTCGAATGCGTACCCGACCGCTAGGCCGAAGAGGAGAGATCCCGCGAGGACAGCCCCCTGTACGATGCGCGCGCCCACGCCGACAGGAAGGATAAAACCAGCGGAAAGGGCAAGGATTCCTCCGATAATCGATGCGATAAGTCCTAATAAAATACTGTTGACAAGTTTTGTTTCCACCTGCTCCGCATTGAGTTCCTCGCGCACCCTTTTCCAGGTAAGGAGTATCCCCAGGGCGAGGATGACCCCTACCCCTGCCCCAGCGATGAGGTTAAGCACCCACCTGGGAATCGGGTTAAGCACGGGGATAAATTCGTAGGAGACCGCGATCGTTCCTCCTGCCACTGCTAATACAAGGAATAATAAACCGGGCATGATTCTACCTCCGAGCGCGCGTATGAAGATTTGTATCACGTCTCTCCCTTTAGTTCGTTCAACGTTCATTATATACAGTACTTGACTTCACTTCAAGATTTTGCTATTGTATACGGCAGAATCGGTCGCTTGACGAACACCGGGGAAGAAGAAAAAGGGGGACGACTCTGGGTGCTGATTGGACCGTACGGGAAATCCTTAAATGGACACGGGGCTACTTTAAGGATGCAGGGATCGTTCAGCCGCGGTTAGAGGCGGAGATCCTTCTTGCTTACGTATTGAATGTCGACCGATTACACCTCTACCTTTCGCCGGACAAGCCGCTCACCCTGGAAGAGCGAGCGCGGTATCGCGAAGTGATCAAGAAACGTTGCTCCGGAACACCTCTCCAATACCTGACCGGTGAGATCTCCTTCTTCGGGTTGCGGTTCCGCGTCTCCTCGGAGGCTCTCATCCCGCGACAGGAGACGGAGGAGTTGCTGGAGAAGGCGCTTGCCCTGGTTCCGCACGACTGCGAGATCGCCTGTCTCGATCTAGGGACCGGATCGGGAGTGTTGGCTGTCTGTCTCGCTCGTTTCCTCCCCCGTGCGCGGATCACCGCCATCGATCTCTCGGAAGAGGCGCTCGATCTTGCACGCGAGAATGCCCAATTACACGACGTGTTTGACAGGATCACCTTCTTAAGGAGCGATTGGTTCGAGCGTGTAAGCGGAAAATTTGACTTGATCGTCTCCAATCCTCCATATATAGCTGAGGAAGAGTTGGTGGCGCTCCCGGTCGAGGTCCGGGCACACGAGCCGCGTGTCGCCCTCGACGGTGGCAAGGAAGGGGTGGAGCGGATCGAGTCGTTGACGCGCTCGCTAAAGAAGCATATGTTACCCAATGCGAGTGTCCTTCTGGAGATCGGGAATGGTCAAGGGAGAACGGTGGTCGAGCGGATGGACGCGGTTGGCCTGGTGGAGGCGAGGATGGAGCGAGATATTACCGGCAAGGAAAGGTTCGTGATCGCGCGATGTCCGTGATGATTCAGCTCTCCGAGCTTCATTTCTTGAGCGAGGACGGGATCAAGGTATTGGACGACGTGCACCTCCGTGTCGATCGCGGAGAGCTCGTCTTTCTCACCGGGTCGGCAGCCGCGGGGAAGACGATCCTCCTCGGCCTCGTAGCAACGCAGATACCTCCGCAGGAGGGACAGATCCTCGTCCACGGACGCAACATCGCGCGACTGAGCCGCAAGAAGGCGTTCCAGCTGCGTCGCCAGATCGGGTTCATCCCCCAGCGGTTCAGTCCACTCCCGAAGACCGTCCTCGATAACGTGACATTCAAGCTGCGCTCCCTGGGTGATTTTCGCGAGCAGGCCGAGGAGAAGGCCCTCGCCGCCCTGGAAATGGTCTATTTAACCAAGAAGCTTGCCGCGTCCGCAACAGAGATCGAGCCGATCGATCGGGTCCGGCTCGCCTTTGCCGTTGCACTCTGCAACGACCCGCTCCTACTCCTGTTCGACGAGCCGTTCGAGGGGTTGAGTGCCGACGATCGGTCCAAAGTCTGCTCCCTGTTGGAGGAGATCCATCTGCGGGGGTTCCCCATTCTCGTTAATACCCGCCACCCGCTT
>JAUWNQ010000118.1 GCA_030612565.1 Candidatus Bipolaricaulota bacterium
GCGCGATCACAGAGAGGAGCCTGCCGGAGAGCACAACCTGATTTGCAAGCCCTCGGAAATCGCGAAACTCGACCGTCGAACCCAGATCAGTCTCCCAGGTCCCTTTCTTGGTCGCGCCGATCGTGACACTGGTCTGCCACGATGCTCCGAGCGCCAAGTCGCCGATCGACCAGATCAGGGAGGTCGTCCCGTCGGTCTTCTCCAGGATCTGCGTCGGGGCAGGGCTCGCTCCGAGGTATCGCAGCTCGGGCGGGAGGACTTTCGTGATCCGAATGCTGTATGCCGCAGTCGTGACAGAAATGAGCTTCTCAATCTCTCCTACGGTCGTATCAGCCGGCCGCTTGAAGAAATCACCCCCGGTCTTCGCTGCGAACTCCTCGAGCAGGCCGCGGTTGATCAGGTTCCCGATCCCGACGGAGACGATCTTTATCCCCGCCTCTTCCGCTACTTCCGCCTCTCCTTCCGGGTCGCGCCCGGTATTGTTCTGACCATCGGTCAGGAGGATCTCGACCAAGATCGCATCACGCCGCCCATTCGCGATAAGCTCCTGGCGGGCCAGTTGCAACGCGTCGCCGAAGGCCGATTTTCCACCGGTCACCAAGTCGGAGAGCTCCGTCTTCATAGCGAAGCGATCCCCGGACAGGGGAACGTCGAGGCGCGCCGTCGTGGCGAAGGAGACAAGCCCTACCCGGTCCTGCGGTGAAAAGATGCTGATCAGGTCAAAGGCGAATCTCTTCGCTTCGGCGAGGTTTGCGGTCGCTGAAACGTCGATCACAAACATACAATCGATCGGGAATCGTCCCGTTGGTCCCACACCTTCCAGCATCAGGTCGAGGACCGCTTGATCCGGTGTTCCCGTACCCCCCACATAGATCTCCTGTGAGACGAGGACCTGATGCACCTGTAAGTAGGTTGTCTCTTCGGCCAATGAAGGGACCGCTGTGAGCAACACTACGAGGAAAAGAAGGGCGAGGGGTCTCCCCCTCGCCAAAATTCCGTTTATTCTCATTGATACCATCTCCTCAGTCTGGCTAAATCACCCACCGAATCAGTGGCTGCCGCACGGCAGAAGATCTGGGCTGCAAAATGGAGTGACTGAACCCGGTAACGGAGCACAGATATCGGTATTGGTGAGCCAATAGGCGATGATCGTCTTCAGTGTCTCGTAATCCACCACCCCTCCACAGGTCCGTGGGACCTCTTCGTCCTCCAGCCAGAAGGCGATCGCTCGCTGTACCTGCTGGAACGAGATCTTGTTCGACAGGGTAATATCGATCCTGTCGTTCTCCACATCCCAGCGGGAGATCGCCACGATCACCGAGAGGCAATCGCTCACAGCAACCGCACTATCCCCGGTCACCGGCGTATCCAGGCATGGGAGAGCCACGTCGACCGTACCATAGATATCGTTCGTGCTGACGTAACAGGGATCGCTCCCCATCATCTCAACCGTCGCGGTCTGCGGGACCTCGACCTGATAGATAATCGTCTTCATCGTCCCTGCCGGGACCTTACTCGGGAAGACCCACTCGATCCGGGAACGCTTGTAGAGGAACCCGTCGTTCTCCACCGGGATGACACGCCACCCTGTGGGGAGTTCTTCCTTAAGCCCAACTCCGTACAGATCCTCATCCGCCACGATTTCGACCTTGACCGTGAACGTGTTCCCAGCCTGGTCTCCACCGGGTCCGTAGTAGTTCAACAGGATGTTGCCACACGGGACCGGCGTAGAGATCGTTCGCACGGCGATCACATCGGCCATCGGCATGAGCGGAAGCGGGAAATCGACCGGCGTGCAGGTATAAGCGTACGCCGACAGCTCCTTCATCGTCTCCAGGTCGATCATCGCACCCTGCGTCCACGGGACCGTCTCATCGTTCTGCCACATCTCCAACGCGCGACTGAGCTGATTCGGGGTGATCTTCTGCGACAAGCGCAGGTCGATCTTATCCTCCATATCGTCTCCGACACGCGGAACGAGGTGGGCAATCGCTGTCTTGATACTCAATGCATCGGTGATCTCGATCTGCGAATCCCCCTCGACCGGGAGCTCGAACGCGGGGGTCCTTACCTGGAAGATCCCGGAGATGGTGGAGCACACCGGGAGCGTCGTCGCGATCAGTTCCTCGCTCGACGGGACCGTCACCTCGTAGGAGATGACCTTGGTCGTCCCTGCCTTGATCTGATCGATGAAGACCCACTGCACAGCGGCGCGCTTGAAAGCAGCACCCGCGTTCTCCAGCGGCTTGATCTTCCATCCTACAGGGAGGTTCTCCTCCAGGCCAACGCCGGCAAGGTCCATCTCGGATTCTATGCGCACGACAACCAGGAACGTGCTCCCAGGGAGGGCCGACATCGTGGAGATCGTCCGCATTACCTTGACCGCAAGGGCAGAGACGTCGAGCGTGTATGTGACGCGCTCACTCGCCCCTTCCGAATCGGTCGCCCGCAGGGTCACGCTCTTCAGGCCGCTCACGGCATAGCTGTAGGTTGTGACAGGATCCGTCGTGGTACGATCGAATAGTCCATCGCCATCGAAGTCCCAATCGTAACTCGCGATTGTTCCGTCCGGATCGAACGATCCGCTCGCATCGAAGGTGATCGGTTCGTCTATATGCGGCGCAGCAGGGGTCACGATGAACGAGACCTCAGGCGGCATGTTCGGCGTCCCTTTGATAGTGAACGCCTCGAGCAAGTTGAGCGAGATCTCCGTTGGTGCCATGGCATTTCCGGATAGGAACTTGACCACCGTAATCCCTGTGGTGAACTGCGGGAAGAGACTAATCTCAAAATCGCGCCCCAAGGGTCCGAGGACCATCCCGTCCGACTTCGTATCGTCCCATGCCCAGGTGACGCTCCCTGTTGGTGGGGTCAACTCCCAGACATCGCGGAAGTCCAGCTCATCATCCTTAACCGTGAAATCGGCACCTGCCGGGACACCTGAGAGGACAACCGTCGTCGCACCAGCTGTACCGTTCGCTCCACTCAGCAGGACGAACAGCGATGTCGTTCCTGAGATGGGATCCTGGTAAAGGAAGAACACCGCGGTGTTCGCCTCTTCAAGTCCGGTATTCGACTTATTGTCCGTGAAGTTGTAGTAGTCGATCGCACTACCCGGACCTTCGAGCGGTGTGATCTGTACCTTCATCTCCCCTTGGCTGACCGTGTAGTACCCCGCCCCTTGGGCGAACACGGTCGCCGGTATGAGAAGGGTCGCGAGCACCAAGAGGAGGAAAGGGCCATAAAAACTGACCTTATCGAGCTTCATCGTTACC
>JAUWNQ010000067.1 GCA_030612565.1 Candidatus Bipolaricaulota bacterium
GGAACCCCTTGATCATCCGGAGGAACTCGTCCATGTTCCGCCCCAGCTCCTGCGGGTAGTACATAATCGCCCGCACGACCCCCTTGGGATCGACGATGAAGACCGCGCGCACCGTGTTCGTCCCCTTTCCCGGATGGATCAGGCCGAGCTTATTGGCGATCGCTTCCGTGCCGGTGATAATCGGAAACTTGATCTCGACGTCGAGGTTATCCTTGATCCAGTCGACCCACTTTATGTGCGAGAAGACCTGGTCGACCGACAGGCCGATGAGCTCAGTATTTAATTCCCTAAACTTGTCGTAGCGCTTCTGAAACGCGACGAACTCCGTAGTACACACAGGGGTAAAATCGGCCGGATGGCTGAACAGGATGAACCACTTTCCTGAAAAGTCTCCCGGCAGCGAGACTGGCCCATGCGTCGTCTGTACCTCCATCTGTGGGAACGAATCCCCGAGTAGAGGCATGCTGTATTTCTGCTCTTGGTCTACCATATTCATCGCGTGTCTCCTTTTATTTTCTTTCCTTTACTACCAGTTCTCCGCGAGAATCTCGAAGTGTGCCTGCGGATGGGCACAGGCCGGGCAGACCCCGGGTGCCTCTGTTCCGGTGTGTAGATAACCGCAGTTACGGCAGCGCCAGACCACGGGTCTATCTTTCTTGAACACGGTTCCTGCCTCGACGTTTGCAAGTAGGCCGAGGTAGCGTTTCTCATGTTCTTGCTCGGCGACTGCTATCGCCTCGAAGACCTTCGCGATCTCATCGAATCCCTCCTCGCGAGCTGTTGTGGCGAACGAGGGGTACATCTCCTCCCACTCGTAGTGCTCTCCCCCGGCAGCGCCCTTCAGGTTCTCCGCGGTCGTCCCGATTACTCCGGCGGGAAAGGCCGCCTCGATCTTGACCTCGCTGCCCTGCAAGAACTTGAAGAGCCGCTTCGCGTGCTCCTTCTCCTGGTTCGCCGTCTCCTCAAAAACAGCCTGAATCTGCACAAACCCATCCTTCTTCGCCTGACTAGCAAAGTAGGTGTAGCGGTTGCGTGCCTGTGATTCTCCGGCGAATGCCGTCAGCAGGTTCCTCTCCGTACGTGATCCCTTCAACTCCATAATCCTCCTCCTCTTATAGTGTTTCTCTATTCTTATCCAGCTTTCTCTTTGTATGTCGATCTTTCTCGCTGCTTTATTACACCCTCTGTCCCTCTTCCACTTTGCCGCTACAAAAACTCAACGAACTCCACGAACCCCACGAACTCACTCCTGGCATCCGGGGCAGAAGAAGGTCGATCTTCCGGCTTGCACTATACGTGTGATCGACTCTCCACAGCGTGGGCACGGTTCCTTCCCCCGTCCGTAGACCGCAAGGAGATCTTGGAACTCTCCGTAATCCCCGTAAACATTGCGGTAGTCGGAGACCGTCTTACCGAACGTGGTTCCCATGTTGTCGATCGCCTCCTTCAGTATCCCTACGATCGCTGGGTGAAGTGCTTGAATCTCTTTGTGCGTAAGCGTTTCACCGCCGCGCCGCGGATCGATACCGGCTCGCCACAGGGCCTCGGCGGCGTAGATGTTCCCGAGGCCGGCGATCCTCCTCTGATCCATCAACAGGAGCTTGATCGGGGCACGCGAAGGCGTAACGATCTCCTCCAGACGCTGTGGGGTGAATTCGAGGTCGAACGGGTCGATCCCGATCTCGTGAGGGAACCCGTTTTGCGAGTACTCGACCGTCCCTAAGCGACGCGGGTTGATGAAGTAGACCTTTCCGCGATCGAGGTGGAGGACGAAACGCGTATGCTTTTTCTCTGCAGGGAATCGGGTTAGGGTGAGCCGACCGGACATGCGCAGGTGAACGATGAGATTCCCACCACCAGATAGGCGAAAGAGGATGTACTTCCCCCGTCGTTCGATCCCTTCGATCGTCTTGCCGACGATCTCATGAACAGGGAGGGCCAGACGCTGGTCGAGCACCTCTAATTCATCGATCATCGCCCCCCTTACCGGGCTCAATCCGCGGACGATCGTCTCGACCTCAGGAAGTTCAGGCATTATCGATCCCTGTCGTGTTTGCTATGCTGCGATAGCTCTCCGATTTAGATCCATTCTTATCTTTCTTCCGTTTCTTTTGACATTGAGAGCATACCCCGTAGAGATAGATCTGCACCGACTCCACCTTGTGCCCGAGGACTTCGTCTCCCGATCGGATCGGGCAGGGAAGATCGACATCGATCAGATTTCCACAGACCTGACAGAGGAAGTGGGGGTGGGAACTGGGATCGTAATCGTAGCGTGCCGCCTCGCGGGCGATCGTCAACTCCCGAATCGTCCCTGCTTTCTTCAATACGTCGAGGGTGTTGTAGACCGTTGCCTTGGAGATCGAAGGGAAGCGGGTCTTCACCCCACAATAGACCTCTTCAGCGGTAGGGTGGATGTGGTTATCTTCTAAGAATTCCAGCACCGCAACCCGCTGGATCGTGGGTACGAGTCCTAGCTTTCGTAATCTCGTGGAGCGAGCCTCAGTATCCATATTGGAACAATTATAATCTTAGAACGATTAAAAAACAAGGCCCTTATCCCCCTCACCCCAAAAGAGGCGAAGCCTTGCAAGGCTTCACAAGACCCGCTCGGTATGGTATAGTAAACAGCACAGATAAGGAGGATTCATAATGAAACGACGTAGGTGGGCTGTATTTGGACTATTGCTTGCAGTAGTTGGATTACTAACGGGGTGCGCTCTCTTTGATAAAGCGCCCACAGCGAATTTCACCTGGAACCCTTCGGATCCCTTGGCGCGGACCGACGTACAGTTCACCGACCTGTCGTCGGACACGGGCGGATTGTTCGGTGGCGGCGGGGTCGTCTCCTGGAGCTGGGACTTCGGGGATAATGACTCCTCTCCCTCCCAGAATCCCAAGCATGAGTACGAAAAGGGTGGGACGTATACGGTCAAGTTGACGGTTACTGACGGCGGGGGAAATACAGCAATTACGCAAAGGACGATCACTATCATTCCCAGCCTCGACGGACGTTGGACAGGACTGATCACGAATCTGGCGTTCAATTCGTTATCGTTGCAACTGGACCTCAACCACTCAGCAAGTGGGGGAATAACGGGTATGGTTTATTTGGTAACCCAGAGTAGAAATATCACCAGTGCGTCGTTCGATCCTTCCTCGCGAGAAGTGCAGATAACCTGCATTCCATTTGGGTTTACTCTCCGTGGTACACTTAATGCCTCCGAGGATCGTATCTCGGGGTACTGGTACGACCTGACGGGTATCCGCGGTGAGGATTGGAGCGTCAGCCGGCAGTAATGGCTCATAGGAGAGTCATGCGGAGCGATTGCACAAGATGAAAAATCCTCCTGAAGCGGGCTGTTCTTTGATAAAGATCCCCACCCTTCCCGGGTGGGGATCTTTACGTTATCGCTTCGGGTTTTGAAACTTATCGCCCCTGCTAGGTGTAAAGTAGAAGATCGCTCTCTCCTTAGAGGGGATGAGGCAGGGTTGGCTCTTCGGTGATAGACGGACTATGGAGGTGGTGCAGGTGAGAAAAGCGGCGTTGTTGACGGTTATCGTTATGATGATAGGTTTGATCGGTGTGATGGCGGCGGCACAGTGTAATTGCAATACAGTGCCGGCGGGCGAAGGACCAAGTTGTTATACCTCCTACTGGGCGGGGGTGGATGTAGAGTTCAAACTCGTCGTCCCGGCCGAGTATTTCTCGTGTTGCCCAACTTGTGCGACCCCTTTGATCACCGGTTGGCGAGTGGAGACACTCGATGGAACGATCGTCTACCAGAAGCAGTTCCCCGATGTTCCGAAGGGGCACTACCTGAAGATAGTGTGGGATCAGCGGGATACATGGTGCAAGCGGGTCCCTCCCGGGTACTATCGGTTCGTCATCCAGACGACATCGGCCGGTGAGTTTGAGAACTACGTGCAGATCGTGCCGAGGCCCTGTTACTGGGGCTGGTGTAATTGCTGCTGCCCGCAGCTGTACTCGTGCCCCTGCTGCCCGACCTACGGTGATCCGTACGTGCAGATTGCTCGCTGTCTGAGCCAGGGAACGGCTTGGGGATCGATCTCCGTCACCGTTCATATTGGAATTGGATGTGGATGCCCGTAGCGCTTGAATCCTGAGGTTGAGATAGCACTCAAAGTTTAAGTTCGATACGTCATCTCGCGGCTTTTTGTGTGTGCGGCTCGAAAGGAAGACCGGGCCGCACACGCACGTTCCTACCCCGTGTCTTCGCGTCTCTCCCTACCTTCTCGCCTACGTGTCTCTCTCTTCCCACCAGGACCATAGTTCCTTGGCGCGTTCGAGGGAGAGCATGTTGTAGAACGGCCACTTACCCATCACTTCCGGGTCTTTCCCTTTGTCGAGCGCGGTTGCAAGCAGGTTCTCGAAGAGGAGCCAGTCCTTCTTTTGCTTGGCATAGTACTCCGCGTAGTTGACGTAGTTCTCCAGGTAATCGGGGTCGATTTCGAGTGCGCTCTCGAAGTGAACCCTCGCTTGTTCAAGATCCCCGCCGAGGATGCTCGGCACCTGGGCGAG
>JAUWNQ010000023.1 GCA_030612565.1 Candidatus Bipolaricaulota bacterium
CTGCCAATGTACCCTTCTATGCGTCGAGAGAGAATTGACCGCGGTTAGTTACCCACACGTAATAGCGGGGAACCATCAATCCTCACTTCGTGCGCGTGTGAAGCTAGGAGCCGCTACCCACTCAAAACGACGAAGAGCCAAAGGAGAGATCTTGAGACGTAGGGCTTTTAAATCCCTTAAGGGTTTCATTGCCCGCCGCTTGCGGCGTTCTGAAAAGATAGTAATGGTTTACTTCTGCGACAAGCCGATTATTGTTTCCTCGGAATAGTTTGTTGACGAAGGACTCCAGGAGAAGACGGTTCAGCTGTTCAATAGCTGTTCGAGCAGCTCCCACTTGTCGATTTTCATGTGTTGCGCAATCTCATTCAGGATGTTGTTGAGTGTGCCGACTCGTAGTGGCTTATGTCGGGGGATGGTAACATGATGAGGCGGCTGGCCTACACGCGTGAGACGAAGGTGGCTTCCGGTCTGTCGAGTGATTCGATAATCTACCTTCTCCAGAAGATGGGCAAATTCCGCACCTCCCAGATCGCGCGGAAGCTTCATACAGGAACAACCTCGTCCTTCACCAAATGCAGACGAATGAGCTTAGGCCTTTCTTCTTCCTCAAAGTGACAGAATACTGCGTCACGCGCTGCCTGTTTCAGTTCTTCGAGCGAGTCAGCTTCAGAGAAGATGGGATATCCCAATGCGCGTGCCTCGTATCCTCCTTCCGCCGATTCTTCTACCAAGAAGATGATCTCCTTCATGATATGGCCTCCTCCCTTCGATTTCTTAGTCTACCGCAGTTGCCCGAAGTTGGCTAATCGATCGTTCTCCCATTGAAAACTGACACCAGGTGAATCCGCGTTGGAAACCTCGCTTCCTCATAGGATTTCCGTATATACTTATCTAATGAGAACTGGAAAATCTGAGTTTGAAAGTTGTAGCAGGCACGAACGAAGAGAATAGGAAGGGACGATGAGACACACAGTGTACGACCTGGTGATCAAGAATGGAACGCTTGTGTCCCCACAAGGGACGATCAAAGCAGATCTTGCAATCGATGGTGAGAGTGTCGTCGCGATCGGGCTCGATCTTTCGGGAAAGCGAGAGATCGATGCTTCTGGCAAACTCGTCCTTCCCGGGGTGATCGATGCGCACACACACATGGCCCTCCCTGTCGCTGGAACGCGATCGAGCGACGACTTCTTCACCGGAACGCGTGCCGCTGCCTGCGGCGGGGTGACGACGATCGTCGATTTCACGGTGGGGAGCCATGATACTACGATCCCTGAGGAGATCGAAGCGCGCAAAGGAGAGGCTGTGGCCTCGGTGATCGACTACGCCCTGCACGGCGAGGTCATCGGCTGGCATCCTGGTAACGAAGCAGAGTTTCGTGATGCGGTAAAGCTTGGCGTTAAAACGTTCAAGTTCTACACGGCGTATGCCTCCTCCGGTCGCTCTTCGGACAGCGGCGTCCTCTATCATGCCTTTGGGGTGCTGGCCGATCTCGATGCGGTCGCGCTGGTTCACTGTGAGGATGACCCAATCATCGACGCGATCCTTCAGCATATGGGAAACGAGGAGAAGGGTAAGATGGCGAGCCTCGCGCAGGCTCGGCCGCCGATCTGTGAAGGGGCAGCGATCGATCAGGTGGCCTACCTCGCAGAACAGGCCGGGGTAAGGATCCACATCGTCCACGTCAGCTCGGCGTTGGGATTGGCCGCGGTGGCGCGGGCCAAAAGCCGTGGAGTAAAACTCACCGCTGAGACCTGCCCGCAGTACCTCCTGCTCACAAAGGAGGTCTACGATCGAGTGGACGGACACCTCTTCTCGGCGAGTCCGGCTCTGCGTGAAGAAGGCGATCAACAGGCGCTGTGGCAAGGCTTGAGTGATGGCACTCTCGATCTTGTGGCGACCGACCACTGCCCGTTCACGCGGGAGCAGAAGACCTGGAAGGGATCGTTCTTAGACCTTCCCTACGGCCTCCCCGGGGTGGAGACCCTCCTCCCCCTCCTCTACTCCGAAGGTGTGAGGAAGGGACGCCTCCCGCTGACCGCCCTCCCTCGCCTCCTTGCCGAGGGACCGGCGCGGGTGAATGGACTCTACCCGCGCAAGGGGACCCTCTCGATCGGTTCGGACGCGGACATCGTGATCTTTGACCCAGAGAAGGAGTGGACGATCCATGCCGAGAACCTGTACATGGCGACCGATTTTTCTCCCTATGAGGGGAGGCCAGTGAGCGGAGTAGTCGAGACGACGATATCCCGGGGAAGGGTCGTCTATGCCGACGGAACTTTCCAAGGCAGAGAGGGCTGGGGGAGGTTCATCCCCGGCTGAGGCACGAGAAGGTCCTTGCCGGCTTCCTATCCCGATCCTATCATCTAGCTTGATAAACACTGAAGAGCAGGAGGCGTCTCATGAGGGTTCGCAAGACGGCCTATATCGATCTATCCACCCGTGAGATCGAGGTGATGGACACCCCAAAAGAGGCGATAGGGTCCTTTTTAGGTGGAAGGGGCTATGCGGCCAGCATCCTGTACGCCCTGGTTCCCAAGGAGGTCGAGCCGGAGGATCCGAGGAACGTGATCATCGTCTCCACAGGCCTCTTCTCCGGGACGCCATGGCCTGCGGCCTCCCGCTACCACCTGACCTTCCGTTCTCCCCTGACCAATTCCTACGGGTACGCCAATGCAGGGGGGAAGCTCGGATATTACCTGGCCGCTTGCGGGTTCGATGCACTGGTGATTCGAGGGAGGGCAGAGGTACCGGTCTACCTGCTCGTCGATCGCTTCCAGGCGCGGATCGAGTCCGCGGATAAACTGTGGGGGAAGACCACGGGCGAGACCGAGTCGCATCTACATGAGAAGCACCCGGGCGCCGCGGTGGCGAGCATCGGCCCCGCCGGTGAGAACCGGGTCCTCTTCGCGAGTGTGATGAATGACGGCGGGCGGGCCGCTGCCCGCTGCGGCGGCGGTGCGATCTGCGGGAGGAAGAACCTGAAGGCGATCGTTGTCCTGCAGAACCGGCCGGAGCAGTTACCTAAGGAGTTTCTCGCCGAGGCGCGTGCAGCGACCCAGAAGGTCCTCGCCGCTCCTGCCATCCCCAACTTACGTAAATGGGGGACGCCCTTCCTGACGGCGATCAAGAACGAGGTCGGCGATCTCCCGACGAAGAACCATCAACTCGGTCAAGTCCCGTTCATCGAGCGGATAGACGCTCCTGCCCTCGAACGCTACAAGGTAGAGACCAAGGGGTGCCTTGGATGCCCGATCCGGTGCGGCCGCATCTCCCAGGTTGAGACAGGGGATTACCGGTGTGTTACCGCAGGCCCCGAGTACGAGACAATCGATTCGTTAGGGCCGCAGTGCTACTGCGACGATCCCGAGGCTATCATCTACGCCAATATGTTGTGCAATGAGCTCGGGCTCGACACCATCTCGACCGGCGCGGCGATCGCCTTCGCCATGGAGTGCCATGAGGAGGGCCTCCTCGACGAAGAGAGACTCGACCTCTCGTGGGGGAACGGCAAGACGATCGTCAGACTGATCCAGCAAATCGCAAAGAGGGAAGGGCTAGGTGCTCTCCTCGCACAGGGGACACGCCGAGCTGCTGAAGAGATTGGGGCGGAAGCGAAGCGCTACGCGATGAAGGTCAAGGGGTTGGAGATCCCATCCCAGGAGCCGCGGGTTGCCAAGGCTTTTGGCTTGGGACACGCCACGTCCAATCGCGGCGCCGATCACCTGTACGCACTCCCGACGATCGATACTGCGCGATTGGAGGAGGCCGGCCGCGCCCTTCTCCCGCAGACCATGCCCGATCTGCTGGATACGGCGAACGAGCGCTACAAACCTGACCTCGTCTGGTTCAGCGAGCACTACTGCGCCATTGCCGATTCACTAGGGGTCTGCAAGTTCAGCACCGTCGAGACGTATCCCCTCTATCCGGAGGATCTCACGCGTGGGCTGAACGCGCTCGGTCACGCGATCACGGCGGATGAACTGTTACGGATCGGTGAGCGAATAGTCAACCTGGAACGGATGTACAATGTGCGGCTCGGTCTTTCGTCGATGGACGACCGGCTTCCGGCCCGATTCACCGAGGAGCCTCTTTCGGTCGCGCATGGGGAGACTACGACGGTTCACAGGATCGAAGATTTCGAAAAGATGCTCAGACGATACTACAAGCTACGCGGATGGGACGAGAACGGTATTCCCACCGATGAGAAGCTTCGCGAGCTTGGGCTCGATCGGCTGGTTTAGGAGGAGAGAATGGCTATCAAAGGGGGCTACGCTGGAAGATATCTCCGGGTGGACCTGAGTGCGGGAACGATTGAAGAACGTGAGATCACACTGGAAATGGCACGTGCATTCCTTGGGGGGAACGGGTTCGGCGTCAAGACCCTGTGGGATGAAGTTGCGCCTTCGGTCGATCCGCTCTCCCCGGAGAACGTCCTGATCTTCGCCACCGGCCCGCTCTGTGGGACGGCATGGCCCACCTCCGGGAGGATGGAGGCGATCAGCAAGTCTCCCCTCACGGGGATCTATGGGGATTCCAACTGTGGCGGACTCTTCGGGCCTGAGCTCAAGTTTGCCGGGGTCGACATGCTCGTCATCACCGGGGTTGCTGCTCGACCGGTCACCCTGTGGATCGACAATGGGAAGGCCCGCCTCGAGGCGGCGAGCGACCTGTGGGGGCTAGACACGATCGAGACGGAGGAGAAGATCAGGCGGCAGAAGGGGGATGAGCGGGTGAAGGTCGCCTGCATCGGACCCGCCGGGGAGAACGGGGTGCGGTATGCCTGCATCCAGGCGACGCCGAACCGGAGCCTCGCGAGGAGCGGGATCGGAACGGTGATGGGTTCGAAGAGGCTGAAGGCGATCGCGGTTCGGGGGAGAGGGAAGGCCCCGATCGTGCACCCCGCGGAATTCACCCGGCTCGCCCGTTCCATGCACGAGCGGATCAAGGCGAACGAGTTCTTCCCTGCCCTTGCCCGCTATGGAACCTCCGGTCTGGTCATGCTCATGAACGAGATCGGGCGCTTCCCCACCAAAAACTTCCAGTCCGGCGATTTCGCCCTTGCCGAGAAGATCGGGGGAGAAGCCCTCCGCGAGGGATATTGGATCAGAGACGACGGCTGCTTTGCCTGCCCGATCCGCTGCGACAACATCTACCAGGTGAAAGAAGGTGAGTTTGCGGGGACTGTCACGTCGAGCTTCGAGTACGAGACGCTGAACTCGTTCGGCGCTGCGGTGGGGAACAGCAACCTCGCCTCGATCATCGCGGCGAACGACCGCTGCGATCGGTTGGGCCTCGATACGATCTCCGCCGGGCGGGCGGTCTCCTTTGCGATGGAACTCTACGAGAAGGGAATCCTGACGACAGAAGATACGGGCGGCCTCGCACTCGAGTGGGGGGAAACTACCACGCGGTCCTTCAGCTGATCGAACAGATCGCCCGGCGGGAAGGGCTGGGCGCACTCCTCGCCTTGGGGGTGAGGGAGGCCGCAGCCCAGATCGGGCATGGGGCCGGGTACTACGCCATGGAGGTGAAAGGGCAGGAGATCCCTGCTCAGGACGGTCGAGCCCAGCAGTCGATGGGCCTTGCACACATCACATCGAGTCGCGGGGCCGATCACCTGAAGGCCTTCCCCACAATCGACGAGACGGGATACACCAAGGAGGTGGAACGCCGCTACGGTGAGAAGTACCTTCCCGAGATGGCCGACCCACACGCCACCAGGTATAAGCCGTTCCTGGTGAAGGACGGTGAGGACTTCGGCGCCGTGGTCGATTCGGTGGGGGTCTGTAAGTCCGGCGGCACCTTCGTCATGGCCGAGATCTACTGGCCCGAGATCGCGGAAGGCTTGACCTATGCCACCGGGATCGAATTCTCTGAGAATGGTCTCAAGACGATCGGAGAGCGGATCTACAACCTGATGCGCTCTTACAACGCCCTCCACGGGATCACGCGGGCGGATGACCGCCTCCCGCGCCGCTTCACCGAGGAACCATCCCCATCCGCCGGGGCGAAGGGCGAGACCGCCCACGCCGAGGAGCTGCTCGATGAGTACTACGATCTGCGCGGCTGGGACAGAGAGCGAGGTTGGCCGACCGCCACCACCCTGAAGCGGCTCGGCCTTCCCGAGGCAGCAAAACGACTGAAGGAGTTGCAAGATGACTGAGTGTCTCGTCCTCGGCGGAGCCCTCCTTGCCTCAGCAAAGGCATCATTGCAAGAGGACTGGGGTGTGCTGATCGAAGGGCGTTCGATCGCCGCGATCGGTCCGAACGAGGCGTTGCGCGCCGAGCATCCGCATGCAGAGGTTATTGACGCGCACGATCTCCTCCTCATGCCCGGGTTCATCAACGCGCACATGCACTCCTACGGCCTCCTCGCCCACGGTATCCCTGTTGACGATCCTCCACGCGGGTTCTACGAGTTCCTGGCGGATTTCTGGTGGCCACACGTGGAGGACCGCTTGGATCATCCAATGATCAAGGCCGCCCTCGCTCTTGCCTGCGGAAAGATGATCGAAGCGGGTTTCACCAGCGTGTGCGATATCTTGGAGGCTCCGAACGCCCTCCATGGGGCACTCGCTGTGGAAGCAGAGGTTCTGAAGGATGCGGGGCTTCGCGGGGTTCTATCGATCGAGGCCTCGGAAAGGCTCGGTACGGACCTTGGAAAGGAGGCCCTCGACGAGAATGCTCGTTTCGTCAGAGACCACGAGAATGATCGGCTCATTCGGGGAATGGTCTCGATCCACACGAGCTTCACGTGCTCGGAAGGATTTGTCATGCTTGCCAAGGGGATAGCGGATGACCTCGGGTGCTCGATCCATCTTCACCTCTCAGAGAGCTCGTACGAACCTGAAGTCTCTCTCAAACGGTATGGGATGAGCCCGGTCGAATGGTACGATCGGCTGGGTTTCTGGGATAGCTCGGTCCTCGCCTCCCAGGGAGTCGCTCTCGATCATTCCGAGATCACCCTTCTCGCCGAGCGCGGGGTGAGACTCGTGCACATGCCGCTCAGCAACTGCGAGGTGGGGGGCGGGATCGCTCCGGTCCCGGCGATGATTGCGCGTGGAAGCCGTCCGGGACTCGGCACGGATGGGTACATCAACGATCCGTTCGAGGTGATGCGCGGGGCCTTCCTGATCCACAAGGGAGCGGTACAGGACCCACAAGTGATGTCGGCAGAGACGGTCCGCTCGATGGCTACATCCTGGGGAGTGGAGGCCGTTGGTTTCCCTCATGTC
>JAUWNQ010000151.1 GCA_030612565.1 Candidatus Bipolaricaulota bacterium
GGGTATTCCGCCAATTTCATTTTGACCTGAAGGTCAAAACCGGGATTTCATTATTTCACCTCACCCCGACCCTCTCCTATCAAGGAGAGGGGGTATAAGGAAACCCTGTGGCAAGACCACAGGGAATCTCAAGTTGAAGTCCGATGAGCTGAAACAGCTTATCACGGACAGACTCGCAGTGCTATAATAGAGCGTATACGAGGCCAAGGAGGTTCGAGAGGGCGCAAAACTCTGGATTGTTCATCATGGATGAAAGAGGACCAAGGAGGTGCAGAATGAAGAAGAGATGCGGTGAAGGCGGTCAGTGGTTATTGAAGTATGCTCTTTTGCTAACACTCGTAGGGATGGTGCTAGCCGGTGGTATGCCGGCGACTGCCCAAGAGATTATCTGGGAGGAGCACACTATCCCAATCGAGAACCTCCGTATCAATGACCTTGCTTTTGTTGACGCGGAGACAGCCTGGGCAGTTGGAGTAGTCGATGTCAACCCAGGCGCACGCCCGCCTCAGGTTGTTCCGGCGATCATCCACACCACCGACGGAGGGAAGACCTGGGTCGAGCAGGAGACAGGGATCGAACGGGGGATGCTCGGTGCAGTCCGCCTTGTAGAGACAGAGATGGTAGTCGCCGTCGGGCAGGACCACGGCACAGGGGCACCGCCGCTCGTCTTGTGGACGGCCGATGAAGGGAGGAGGTGGTCTCGGGCGACCTTGCCGCCGGAGCAGGGGTACTTGATCGACGTCATCTTCACTAGCGACGGCACTGGTTGGAGTGTCGGCACAGACTACGGCAACTTCGAATCGCTGATCTTGCGATCAACTGATGGGCGCACCTGGACTGCGCAGTCTCACCCCACCCAGAAAGACGCTCGCCTTTCGGCGATTGCATTCCCCACGGTGATGGTCGGCTATGCCGTGGGATACATCAGACGGGAATCTGCAAAGCCGTTCATGCTTAAGACGCTGGATGGTGGTGATGCGTGGACGGAGGTTGCTCCCCCGCTGGCGGAAGGGACTCTGAACGATATCTTCTTTCTGGACGAACAGATCGGCTGGGTGGTCGGTGCGAGCGGTGATGACGGTCTTGTGCTAAAGACGACGGATGGCGGTGCCAGTTGGGAAGTGACTCGCGTTCATGACTCACCCCTCTATTTCACACGAGTCTTTTTTCTCGAATTGCTACACGGTTTTGCATTAGGGAGTATCAAGGCAGGCGGCAAATACTACAGTGCTCTCTGGGAGACGCAGGACGGAGGTGCTACCTGGAGCGAGTGGTACAAGACCGAACAGTCGATCACGTGCATGAATGTATATGGAAACACGCTGTGGATCGCCGTGACCGGAGCCGGCGGGGGGGCGACGAGGATCCTGAAGACAGAGATCTGTGTCGTTGATTGACCACTCCCTCAGGACTGCTACAGGTTTTTCGTAGAACAGAATCGTTCACCGTAGAGTAGCGGGGAGAGGGGGAGAGGTGCGGAGCATGAGAGGGCGGGGCTCGCGCGTCCCGCCCTCACGGTCTCTCATTTGGCGGGGGAGCGATGTGTCCCGCACGCATCAGGATCTTCGTCTCTTCTTGTGCGTGACGGATCTTCTCCTCGGCTTCGCGGCGCAGTTCCTCTTCCGAAAGGATCCGGCGGGCGATCCCCTGTTCGATCGCCTTTAATCCCACGGCGACCGCCTCGTTGATGAACACCTCGGTCTCCATCATCGTGGGGACGACATACTCCTCGGATAGACCCTTCTCTTCCGCCGTCTTGGCAATGGAGTACGCGGCGGCGATCGTCATCTCGTCGGTGATCGTCGTGGCGAAGACGTCGAGTGTCCCACGGAAGATCCCGGGGAAGCCAATCGAGTTGTTCACCTGGTTGGGGAAGTCGGAGCGACCGGTTCCCACTATTCGCACCCCGGCCTCTTTCGCCTCCCACGGCCAGATTTCGGGGATAGGGTTCGCCATGATGAACGCGATCGCACCCTTGTTCATCGCGACGAGCCACTCCTTCTCAATCGTTCCCGGCCCTGGTTTGGACGCCGCGATCAATACGTCGGTTCCAGCGATCGCCTCGGCCATGCTTCCGGTGCGTTTCTCGGCGTTCGTTTCCAACGCGTACTCCCACTTGTAGGGGTTGACCTCTTTATTCCTCTCCAGGTCCTCGCGGCCGGGGTGGATGATCCCCTTGCTATCGACCATGATCACGTTCCCCGCAGGGACGCCTGTTTGGAGAAGGATGCGGACGAAGGCGATGTTCGCCGCTCCGGTTCCGATCACACAATAGGTCGCCCGCTCCATACCCTTTCCCACGACCTTGAGCGCGTTAATCACCCCCGCGAGTGTGATCGCGGCTGTCCCCTGTTGGTCGTCGTGCCAGACAGGAATATCGAGTTCCTCGCGCAGCCGATCGAGGATGTAGAAGCACTTAGGACTGGAGAAGTCCTCCAGGTTGATCCCGCCGAACCCTGGGGCGATCCACTTGATCGCCTGGATGATCTCATCGGGGTCCTGCGTGTCGAGCATGATCGGGAAGGCTCCCACTCCGCCTAAGTACTTGAACAGGAGAGCCTTCCCCTCCATAACAGGGAGTCCGGCTTGCGGTCCTATGTTCCCCAGGCCGAGGACGCCTGATCCATCGGAGACGACCGCTATGGTGTTCCCCTTGTTCGTATTGTCGAACACCTTGCTCGGGTCGGCCTCGATCTCGCGGCAGGGAGCCGCGACTCCCGGCGTATACCAGATTCCGAAGTCGTCTACGCTTGTAACGGCGCACTTGAGCGCTGTCTCGATCTTCCCGCGGTAGAAGAGATGCCAACTTGGAGCCTTCTTCCCCGGGA
>JAUWNQ010000032.1 GCA_030612565.1 Candidatus Bipolaricaulota bacterium
CCGAACGCGGCCAGCCCACCGTCCATCGCCACGGCGAGCGTTCCACCGACCTCGATCGTATCCAGACCGTAATCGTTGCACAGTTGGTTCAGTTCGGCGATCGTGTCCAGGTCGTCGATCCCGCAGTTTGCGCCGCACGCCCAGTCGGACTCGTACTCGATGCACGAGGTGTGCTCGCTCCCATCGGGGCGGTGCCAGGTGTTGGAGCACTTAATGATGCAGCCGGGCGAGCAGGCGTGGTTGTAGAGCTCCTTTCCGGTGCGCTCTTTGTTCCCCGCGAAGATCGCCTCACCAGCGATCTTTGCCGCCCCCTCGAACCGCCCTTCGCGGAAGTTGCGCGTGGGCAGGCCCCCTACCTCGTTGATGATGTTCACCAACACCGCCGTGCCGTACGTATTGAGCCCGCCCTTCGGCTTGGTAATGTCGTGCGCCAGCAACGCATCAGCGAGTTTCTTCCGCCCCTGGTCGAACAGTTCTTGATTTGCGATCTCCACCCCTGGGGCGTCGGTGTCATCGACGATGATGAACTTCAATCCCTTGCTCCCGAGGACAGCGCCTAATCCACCACGTCCAGAGTAGCGACTCGGGCGACCCTCAAGGTCGTTGAAAGCGATTCCCGCTGCAGTCATAAGCCGTTCTCCGGCGACGCCGATCCCCATTATCGCTACCTTCTGTTTTCCCCCATGTTTCTCGAACAGCGGCGGATAGACCTCGGAGAGCTTCTTCCCCGCAAATCGATCGGCAGATTCAAAAGTCGCTCCCTCTTTATCGATCTTGAGCGTCCAGAGTGATCCCTTCTCCGTGGGGACGCCCTCGATGATGACCGCCTTGATCCCGAGATGGGCGAGCTTCTGGCTGAACCATGTGCCAGCGTTTGACTCCTTGATCGTACCTGTTAAGGGTGATTTCGCCCCGACGGAGATGCGCGCGGAGGTTGGGGAGGCCGTTCCGCTGACGATCCCAGAAGCTATAACGACCTTGTTCTTCGGTCCCAGGGGGTGGCATGTCGCTGGAACCTCATCGCTGACGATGCTCGATGTCAGCCAGCGCCCGGCCCTCTGCTTGTACTTCTCCGGGACATCCTCATAAGCGGCAGTCCGATCGGCCATGTTGACACGCAAGATTCTTTGCACGGTGACCAACTCCTTTTTTGAAATGAGATCTTCCCTCTCTCTACAGCGTTCACTATAGAACAAGTCGCCGTGCCTTGGCAAGTGTGCTTCGGCACGTGTGCCTTGGCATGTGGGAAGGTTGGCCGTTGGGAAACTCTAAACTTGCCCTGCGTTCTTAGTGCACGAAGATCGTCAGGGCGATCGTCTTCTCCGCGGGTCCGGCCTCCCAGGGACGGCGATAGGAAAAGACCAGGTTCCCATGACCTGCTGTAACTGCTCTGTAGCGGAAGTAGAACGTCCCTCCCGCGCCCATGAGATCGGAATCGGGGTGGTAATCGAGGCCTTGGATCCGTTCGAGGAGGCCGCCGGCGGGTTCCTCCTCGATCTCCCATTCGTAGCCGGTCGTCGGGTTCCCAGAAAGCGCGATCAGCAAGAGGTCTCCTTCTCTTAGGGCGATCGTTTGGCCGTCACTCTCCTCGTCGAACAGCCGGTAAACGAGAAGTTCGATCCCGCAGACCGACGCACGAGAGGAGACACGCCCCGATTGGCTCGCCATCCCCG
The DNA here is from genome assembly GCA_030612565.1 of Candidatus Bipolaricaulota bacterium. Next base: position 1,674 of record JAUWNQ010000032.1, read on the forward strand.
GTGAAACGACCTCGATCTTCGCGCGAAATTCGCCGATGCTGGTATCGATCGCCACAGTATAGAGGCCCACCGCAGCCAGTTCGCCAGAAGGGTAAACGAGGTCTACCCGCCCAACCCACTCGTCATACATAATGGGAAGGGGTGTTCGCCCCCCAAACTCCAGCAGAGCGGGGGCTCCGACTTCGTCGAGCACGCGCAGCCCAGTAATCATCACCGGCTCGCACAGACACGAGCACGGTTCCTCGCGGTCGATCTCCAGAGCCAGGGAAGCCCCCTGTTCGAATACGAACGTCCCGACCGTCGCCCGCACCGGTCCATCCGAGGAAGACGAGGCCGACGCGCTGCTACTCTCAGCAACGACTCCTGTTCCAATGATCGGCAGCACCAGCAACGCCATGAACATCCCACGAAGGATTCTTCCATTCATCGTTATCACCTCAGCTTAATCTACCCGCCAGGGGGGCGTCGGTTTCACAGGGACTTTCGTTGGATCCGCGGGCTACTCCCACTCGATGGTTGCGGGGGGCTTACTGGTGATGTCGTAGACGACGCGGCCCACCTCCTGTACCTGTCGCGTAATCTGTTGAGCGACTTCATCCATAAACTCGGCCGGGAGCCGGGACCAATCCGCCGTCATCCCGTCTACACTACTTACCGCACGTAGGGCAAGGATGTACCCATAGCGTCGTTCGTCTCCGGCAACCCCAACGCTGCGAAGCGGGATTAAGGTTGCGAGTGCCTGCCAGACCGCCGTGTAAAGGTCCCAATCCTTGAGGGTTTGGATGAAGATAGCGTCAGCCTTGCGGAGCACCTCCAGCCTTTGGGACGTGACCTCCCCCAGTATGCGGATTCCCAGTCCCGGCCCGGGGAAGGGGTGACGCAGGCGGATACTGTCAGGGAGCCCCAACAGGCGGGCCACCTTACGCACCTCATCTTTGAATAGGTGCCTGAAGGGTTCGAGGAGTTCAAACCCGAGTTCCTTGGGGAGTCCTCCCACGTTGTGGTGGCTCTTTATGTTCGCTCCACCCGGTGTTCCGGCTGATTCGATCACGTCCGGATAGAGGGTCCCTTGCGCGAGGAATCGGAACGGTCCAAGCTCCTGAGCCCTTTCTCGAAAGACCGCGATGAACTCCCGACCGATCACCTTGCGCTTCTCCTCGGGGTCTGAGATCCCTCTGAGCGCCTCGATGAACCGGTTTGCGGCATCTACGGTCACCAGCTTGACTCCAAGAGGACGCAGTGCTTCCTCCACCTCGCCCCTCTCTCCCAGGCGCAAGAGCCCATGGTCTACAAACACGGCAGTGTGTTCCAGTCCGGCACGCGCGAGCAACATGGCAAGAGCGCTCGAGTCCACCCCTCCGGAGACGGCGAGGAGCACCCGATCACCTCCGACCTCTTCCTGTACCCTCTGGACCAATAGTTCCACCGTGCGCTCCGGGGTCCAATCCCGAGGCACACCTGAAAGCTTGAGAAAGTTCTCGAAGATCGTTCTTCCCCCGGGTGTGTGAACTACTTCGGGGTGAAACTGGACCCCAAAGGAACGATGATCAGGAGACTCCATCGCAGCTATTGGGTTCTCCTTCGTTGTGGCCACGACTCGCCACCCTGGAGGGGTGGCGGTCACCGCGTCGGAGTGGCTCATCCAAACCTGTCTCTCATCGTGAAATTCGACGAATAGCGGACCAGCCCAACGAGTGAGGAAGGCCTTGCCGTATGCCCTTCGGTCGATCTGCTCGACTCGGCCGCCGAAATGCCGTGCGAGCAGTTGCATACCGTAGCAGATTCCAAGGATGGGGAGCCCTGATTCGAAGACCCTTGGGTCGGGTGTTGGCGCGTTCTTCACGAACACTGAGGCCGGCCCCCCGGAGAGGATAAGGGCGTGTGGCTTCTGGGTATAGATGGTTTCGAGCGATGCCGTACCAGGGAGGATGACCGAGTAGGCGTGCAGCTCCCGGAATCGCCGGGCGATCAGCGGGGTGTATTGAGACCCGAAGTCAAGGACGACTATGCTCATCTTCGAATAAGGCTCCTTAGGGACCAGATCTTACAGGATACCTAGTCGGCAAACGTGATGTTACCACTCTCTGGGTCCATCTGTGCTACCGTGACTAAGGAAACGACTGGAACGCCGAATCGTGCGAGCACCTTTCGGCCGTTACCGAACTGTTTTTCGATCAGAAACCCGAACCCCACAAGGCAGGCGCCGCTCTCCTCGACCATCTCCGCAAGTGCGGTGCTCGTCAGTCCCTGGTAGAGAAAGTCGTCTACGATAAGGACGCGCTCGTGCGGCCCGAGGTAGTCCCTAGAGACGACGAGTTCTGTCACGGTCCCTTTTGTGGGCGAGCGCACAGCTCGCACAAGAGGATGCACCATGGTGGCTGCACGCCCTTTCTTGGCGTAGAGAGCGCGAGTATTGAGCTTGCGGGCTATTTCGTAGGCGATAACGTTCCCGGCAGCCTCGGCTGTGAGAACACAGGTAACTCCAGCCTCTTCAAATGCATTTGCAAGCTCTCTCCCAGCCTCTCCCACAAAGGTCGGAGCGATCCGGTGGTTGAGAAACCCGTCGACGCGAAGGTACTCGGGGCTTATGACCTTCCCTTCTTGACGAATCCAATCTTTAAGTGTGATCATCGATCTGTATACTACCCTCCGTGAAGGCTATGTTTATCTTTCTATCTATGAAGACTTATCTGCAGGATAAGACCTGCTATTGCGCCGGGAAGAATCCCAGTAAGTGCTCCGAATAATCCGCCTCCGAAGATGCCCAAACCCACAACATCCCAGGCGTTCTTCCACTCGCCGCTTACATTGATGAAGTTCGGATTTACGGCATACTGAGCACCCATCAAGGTTCCAATAGTCAGACCACCGATAATGGCTCCTTCCACCATCCCACCAAGCGCGCCGAGAAACAGGGAAAGCCATTTGTCGCCTTCTACACTCATGATCTGAAAGAATCCACTTGTGGTCAGCATCGATGAAGCCATGCCTACAACAGCCGTAGGGACAAACACCGCGAGCTGTTGTAGTAGCGGTGTCTCCGAATCACTGAACACAATAAACCCGATGTAGGTATCCAATGCAAGGCCAATCGCTACCCCGGTTCCAATCGAAGCCCAGTGCAAAACCGGATTATCTATGTCTACTGGTTGTGCAGAAGCAGAGATTAGGAGACTGAACACCAAGAGAAGAACAAGCGGAACAGCAGCTTTCGTTTTCATGGTTAGAATGCAGTCTATATTCAGGCAACGACAAAATCAATAAGCTCGGATACAACGCCTACTCAAATCTCAGTGCACCTTGCGGGGCGAGTTTTAGGCTCGCTCGGATAGAACTTGACCTTATGCCTGAAGCAATTCCAAAGGAGAGAGGTAGGTAACAGCAAAATGTCATGATCAATCTGCGAGTATCAGTCCCCAGCGAAGAAACACCAAAAACGTCGCGGTAGGGATGCCGGTTACCCGGCACCCCCCGCACAGATCCCAGTGTGCGGAACTACCGCGCTGGGCTCCTACCTCGGGTGCTGACGCGCAGGCACTGACCGCCTGCCGTATGTTCGCTACAGCGAAGGCTCTAGTTCGCACTGGGATCAAGAAAGAGCACGGTCTGATAGACCGTTATGAGCTGCGGAAACACGTGTTCCTCAGGCTCTACGGGCAGGACTTCGGAGAAACCGAACAGGCGAAGATCCTCGATTCGTGGAGGCTCTGTAGCTATTAGCAACGATGGATCATGAGCATCCTGCCGTGGTTAGCATCTGGGCTTAAGAAATTGCCTCATCGGCGCTTTTGTCTGGCAGTCTCAATGAATGAGGGTACCGATCCTCTTTCCTTGCGCGATCTTTTGTAGCGCTCCTTCCTCACCCAGATCGAAGACGACGATTGGGAGGGTGTGCTCGCGGCAGATTTCCACGGCCACGATGTCGATTACGCCGTAGCGGTGCGTGAGGAAGTCGTCGAAGCTTACTTCGTCCAACAGAAGCGGCGCATTCCCGGTCGCGGGGTCCTCGGTGAACACGCCGGCGACGTTCGATCCCTTGGCAAGGAGGTCGGCCTTGATCGAGACCGCGCGCAGAGCGGCCGCGGTGTCGGTTGTCACGAGAGGGTTCCCTGTTCCGCCGGTGAAGATCACGACTTCTCCGTTCGCCAGGGCGCGCCGCGCCTTACGTGGGGATATCGGGTCGGTCAGTTCGGTTGATACCGCTGACTGGACGATCGCTTCCCGTCCGGCACCTTCGAGGTAGGAGCGGAGCGCGAGTCCGTTCAACACGGTTGCGAGCATGCCCAGGGTATCAGCCTCGATCCGATCGAGCCAAGGGCTCCTCGCCCCGCGGATAATGTTCCCTCCCCCGACGACAATCCCCAATTCCATGTCGCCAAGTGCAACAATCTCTCTGACGATACGTAGCAGAGAGGTGGGGGAGAAGGCCCCCTCCTCACCTTTGAACGCCTCGCCGCTCAGCTTGAGAAGGAGACGTTTAGGCGCGTTCACTCAGTCCTCTTCTCCGATCGCGTACCGGGCGAAGCGCTTGACAAAGATGTTCTCACCGGTCTTCGAGCGCAGGTCCGCAAGCAGGTCCTCTATCGTGTGGGAAGGATCCTTGACGAACGGCTGCTTGAGGAGACAGGCTTCGATGTAGAACTTATCTATTCGGCCATCAACGATCTTCTCGATCATCTCAGCCGGCTTCCACTCCTTCTGCATCTCATTTCGAGAGGTCTCTTGCTTCTCTAATATGACCTCTACGGGGATGTC
>JAUWNQ010000043.1 GCA_030612565.1 Candidatus Bipolaricaulota bacterium
GAAGACGCTTATCGCCGCACCCCCGATGAAGGTGGAGCCACCACGCTGCACGACGAGGACGGCGAGGAAGTTGGAGAAGGATATAGCCGCCATCGATCGTAGGACGATCACCGACCACAAGAGAAGTAGCGGGCGGGAGACAATGGCCTGTTTTTTTACAGTGGTCACTCTCTCCCGAGCGGGGAGGGTGCGCCGGAGGGAGATAGCAACCCAAAGGAGGAGAAGGAGCCCGGGGAGGAGGAGCCACGGGGTGCTCTCGATGCCGAACACACCGACGGCGGTGACGATCAGGAGCGGGGCGAGCGCCCCACCGAGCGTTCCTCCAGCGGAGAAGAAGGCCATCACCAGTCCGCGATTGTTTTCACCCCCAGTGGCAACGAGTGCGGCTGCGGCAGGGTGAAAGAGGGCTGTCCCCAACCCAGAGACGAGCATCAGGAGGACCAGTTGCTCGAATGTTCCCACGCGACCGATCAGGCTCATCGCGCAGATAGTGAGAAGCGGGCCAACCACGACCAATAACGGTCTCTGCACCCGATCGACCAGCAGACCGAGACCCGGCTGAGCGAGAGAACTGGTCAGGATGCGAACCGTTCCTAGCAGACCGGCCATGGCGAGCGAGAGGTCCAACCGCTTGATGAGGAGCGGAAGGAGCGGCGCGAAGAAGCTCGCGTATCCGTCGTTTAGCATGTGCCCGAAGAAGAGGACGGCGGTCCGTTTCCAGGGAGTGGTCTTCGATGGTCTCGTCACGGCGAGGGATCATAGCGGGCCTTCTCCCTTTCGGCAACCCGGTTCCAGTTGGAAGCGCCACCGAAGATCGGTTATGGTGAGAAAATAGTGAAGGGCTCCTCGCTATTTCGAGTGGGTAGCTGGAGAAACGGTACTGAACAAAGTGCCTCTCGCAAAGACGTGAAACAGTGATGAGTAATGAGTGAAGAGTAATGAGAAAGAGCAAAAGCATTTTCTCGCAAAGACCTGTCTGCCTTGCCTGTCGCGCGTCTCCGCGTCTCCCTCTCTTCCCCTTCACGGCCTTGGCGTCTTGAGTGAGCGTAGCGAACGAGCGGGAGAACAGCGTTTTATCATCTGCGGTCAGGAGTTTGTTACCCGCTCAAAACGACAAGGAACCTAATAAACTACCCCACCGCAAGCGGTCGGGGTATTAATAGCATCACGTCACACCGGCGAAGGCCGGTGTCCACGAACGAACCACTGGATTCCGGCATGCGCCGGAATGACGACATTCGCAGCAAGCTGCGGGGAATCCAACCCGCAGAGATTGAAGATGAGGGTGAAAGGAAGATGAAGCAGATTTTTGTCAGCTTATTCATCGCTGTAGCCGTCGCCATGATCGGGGTTGGGATCATCGCCCCTATCCTTCCCCTCTATGCCAAGAATTTCGCGGCGAGCGGTCTCTCGATCGGACTGGTCTTCTCCGCCTTCTCCTTCTCCCGTAGCCTCCTCGGCCCGCTGGTCGGCCGCCTCTCCGACCGGGTGGGGCGCAAGCGGATCCTCATGATGGGCCTCGCCGGCTACACGGTGGTCTCCCTCCTCTACGTCACGGCGATGAGCCTATGGCAGCTCGGCTTGTTCCGCCTCCTGCAGGGGGCGGCATCTGTTATGGTCACCCCGATTGCGCAGGCCTACATCGGGGACATCACCCCTCCGGGGAAGGAGGGGAGGATGATGAACCTCTTCTACTCCTCGCTGTTCCTCGGGATGGCAATAGGCCCGCTCCTCGGCGGCGGGTTGAGCGCGCTGTGGTCCTACCAGATCCCGTTCTATGCGATGGGAGCGTTGAGCTTCATCGCCCTACTTCTAGTAGCGCGCGCCGTCCCTGCGGATCACGGGAAGAGCGAAGCCGGGCAAAATCGACCTCAGGAGATCGCCCCGATGCGCGACGTGTTGAAGAACGACGCGGTAAAGGTGATCTGTGTCTACGTAGCGACACGCGGGTTCTGGCGGCAGGGGTTCAACACGTTCTACCCGCTGTACGCGGTGGCCGCGAGCGGGCTCGGTGAAGCAAGCATCGGAACGGTCCTCTCAGTGTACATGCTCGGCGGAGGACTCCTTCAGATCCCGTTTGGGTTCCTTGCCGATCGCTACCCGCGTTTCCCGCAGATCGTCCTTGGTAGCACCCTGCCCCCGCTTCTCCTCCTCGCCATTCCATTTGCACACAAGATGTGGATGGTAATCCTCATTACCTTCGCCATGGGGGCCTTCTCCGCCCTGTCTCGGGCATCGATCCTCGCTATCCGCACCGAGCTTGGGCGGAGGCACGGGATGGGAACCCTGGCCGGCCTGCAGGGAGGAGCGTTCGCTGTGGGACAGATGGTGGGACCACTGGCGTACGGAGCGGTGGCCGACCTTGTCGGGCTGGCAGCGGTCTTCCCGTTCGGAAGCGCAGTCGGACTCATAGGGACCGGGTTCGTCATCGGGTGGTTCCGCCGCTGGGAACGAGCAGGGAAGCCGGTCTAGAGGATCCCCTCGACAAACTGGGAAGAGAGATCCTCAGGATGGCCAACGTAGCGGATCACCCCTTGCCGGTCGAGGAGAAATGTGCGCGGGACCCCAACGAGTGAGCTGCTCACCCCGTAAAGCTGGGTGATCGGGCTGCCGCTCTTCCCTCCTGGCTCCCACACGCTGACGAAATCATTGTAACCGTGTGAGACGAGAAAGTCGATCGCGTCCTGCTCCTGCACGTCGGTGCTGACAGCGATGATGACCAGACCGCTCTCTGCATACTGAGCGTAGAGGTCCTGTAGGTGGGGCATGCTCGCCTTACACGGGGAACACCATGCCCCCCAGAATTCGAGGAGGACGACATCCCCACGGAAATCGGAAAGGGTAATCTCTCCCCCGTCCGTGGTATGAGCAATGAAATCCGGGGCGGTTGTTCCAACGATGATCCCGACCGGAGGGCCGGTTGCGTCAACAGTGATCGTAAGCTGTGCGTCCTCCTCCTGGCCCTTCCCATCGGTAACGGTCAATCGGGCGGTAAAGGTCCCCCCAACCTCGTATGTGTGACGAACGATGATGTTGAAGGTATCGCTCGCTACTGTCGCTGACCCGTCTCCGAAGTCGAGTAGGTAAGAGATCCCTGTTCTACTTTGATCTTCACAGTGGGAGAGATCGAACGCGACCTCAAGCGGCGCCGGTCCGCTGATCACCGCGGCGTTCAACAGGGCGATCGGGCCTTGATCGATAAGACACCCACTCAGCACGGGAAGAAGTGCGCAGAGCACGATGAGAGCGATTATAGAATGGCGAGACAAGCGCACGTGGAATCACCTCTCCTCAGAAACTGTTGTTCAAACCGTAGTTTCAAGCATTCTACCGCAGAGGGCGCTGAGGAATTGAGAGATCGGAAGATTGAATGATCGGGAGATTCAATCATTCAATGACTCACTCGCTCAATCACTCAACCCTGCTCCTCTTCTCTGCGTGCTCCGCGTTCTCGGCGGTGAAAGCTTCTCTTTCGCATAGCATATCGAAAGGGGCCTTTCCGGTTGATGGCGGTCGGCCTCCGAACACAGGACATAGCCATGCTCTTTCGCCAGGATCGTTGTCCTGGAAGAAGAACGGACAGATAACTGGTTCCTTGTCGTTTCGAGTGGGTAGTGACTTCTGATTTCGGTTTGCACGGGACGGATGCCGGTTGCGAAGCAAGACCGGAGGTCGAAGAGAATTCACCACGAAGAGCACGAAGGACACGAAGAATGGCATTCGGTTCCAGTTCTTCCCTATGCAACGCTTTCCTTGGCGATCTTCGCGTCTTTGCGAGAGGCACAAGCTGTCTCTCGCCCGTTCGCTACGCTCACTCAAGCCGCCAAGGTCGCCAAGAAATATTGGTCTTCACTCTTCGCGTCTCTGTGTCTCCCCTCCCCCCGCCTGCCTGTGCCGGTACCTGTCTAGGTCCGAAGGACAGGCAGGCGGCAGACAGATCTCTGCGGCTCGGCGAGAGACTCATCTCTTGAGTCTTTCTCTGGAGGGTACCTGTGGAGGTGGCAAGGGGCAACCCCGTATTCTCTTGATTCCAGGCCTTTTCGGCGCTAAGATGAGTTGTGATCGAATCATGACAAAGAGAAATGTAGTTTTTCGACCGCTTCTCATCTATATTATCGTGCCCCGCTGACGGGGCGTTTTACAGGTTCTACATCTTTTGTTCCCTGGTGTGTATGATTCCATAAGGTTCGTCTGTTTCTAAAGGAGAGAGCGATGTCAAGGTATGAGAAGTTGATCAAGAACCCCATCCTTCGCGAAGAAGAGATCCTCGCGTGGTGGAAGGAGGAGGGGACGTTCCAGGAGTCGCTTGCCGCGACGAAGGACGGCCCGCGGTACGTCTTCTTCGAGGGGCCGCCGACGGCGAATGGAAAGCCGCACTTCGGACACCTGATGCCGCGTGTCTACAAGGATCTATTCCCACGCTACAAGACGATGCAGGGGTTCTACGTCGCCCGCAAGGGGGGGTGGGATACACACGGTCTCCCGGTCGAGCTCGAGGTGGAGAAGGAGATCGGCTTAAACAGCAAGCCGGAGATCGAGTCCTACGGGGTGGAGAAGTTCGTCGAGCGGTGTAAGGAGTCGGTCTGGAAGTACAAAGGCGAATGGGAACGGATGATCGAGCGGATGGGGTTCTGGATCGACCTTGAGAACGCGTATGTCACCTACACCGACGACTACATCGAGACCGTCTGGTGGGAGCTCGCACAGATGTTCGATCGCGGACTCCTCTATCGGGGACACAAGGTCCTCCCCTACTGCCCCCGCTGCGGAACCGGCCTCTCCTCCCACGAGGTGGCGCAGGGATACCGCACGGTCAAGGACCCCTCACTATCGGTGCGGATGCGGATCGTCTCCGCCGAAGTAGCGCGCTACGAAGTAGCTCGCTACAAGGAGGATCTCCCTGGGAAGACTTCGCTCCTCACCTGGACGACGACCCCGTGGACCCTCCCGGCGAACGTCGGGTTGGCGATCGCTGCACGCGAGACTTACGTCGAGGTGGAGCAGAGCGGTGAGCGGTTGATCCTTGCGAAGGAACTCCTCGATCAGGCACTGGACGGGGATTATCGTATCGTGCGTGAGATCCCGGGCGAGGACCTCGTCGGCCTCGCCTACGAGCCTCCGTATCGTCTATTAGACGACGAGCAAGCCTACCGTGTCCACGCCGCCGGTTTCGTCAACATGGAGGAGGGGACGGGGATCGTGCACACCGCTCCCGCGTTCGGGGAGGACGACTACCTCCTCGGCCAGGAGAAGGACCTTCCCTTCTTTCATCCGGTCGACCTCTCCGGTACGTTCACCGAGGAGTTCCCCCTTTGTGCGGGAACCTTTGTCAAGGACGCCGACCAGACGATCATCGATGACCTGAAGGCACGCGGCATCCTCTATCGATTCGCTCCGTACGAACACGATTACCCGTTCTGCTGGCGCTGCGACACACCCCTCCTCTACTACGCCATGGATTCCTGGCACATCAAGACGACCGCGGTGAAGGAGGAACTGATAGCGAACACCCGTGCGATCAACTGGTATCCGGCCCACATCGGTGAGGGTCGGCTCGGCGACTTCCTTGCCAACCTCAAGGACTGGGCCCTGTCGCGGGACCGCTACTGGGG
>JAUWNQ010000154.1 GCA_030612565.1 Candidatus Bipolaricaulota bacterium
CTCGACACGATACTGTTTACCACCGGTTTCGATTACTGCATACATAGAAAGGCACCTCAACCAAGCTTGATTTTAGCGATCCTTGCTTCCTATTGCAAACACCCTATCCGACCGGAGTTCCCGGCGGGACCTCATGGTCAGGCACAAGAAGGGTGAACGTCTTGCCCTTCGCAGCGAGGATCATACACTCCAATTTTACACCACGGATGGGGGTCGTTTCGAGGTTGACGAGAACAATGGTGCTCTGATTCGTCAACCGGTCCGCACCTGAAATCGGTTCGGCAGTCCTAATTGTCCTCACCCGCAGATCGAGCTTCTCTACCATCCGAGAAGGCACCCGTTTTGCGTACAAGGGCCTCGACCTTCTTTCTCATCTCCGCAACATCGATCCGTTCGAGGAGGACCCGTTCACCGGTGATCCTTTGCCCCGCACTCCCTGCCTCGATCTCCTCCCAGCACGGCTTCGAGACCCCCATCGACCGCAAGATAGATCCGGAAAACTCCGGCAGGAACGGAGAGAGGAGGATCGCCATCACCTTGACGAGGTGGAAGGCGCTCGTCACTGCCTGCGCATCCTCGGTCGCCCACGGGGCCTTCCGCTGGAAGTACTCGTTCCCGAAGACCGCGAGGGAGCAGACGACGCGCAGGGCTCGACCGAGACTCCCCACTTCCATCTCCTTTTCGTAAGAGGCGAGCGCGCGATCCAGGTGGTCCGTTACCTCTGGATCGAGCGACGTATCAGGGACAACCCGATCGTAGCGGGTCTGGACGAAGGAGAGGACGCGGTTGATCAAGTTGGCCACGTTGGAGATCAGAATTCCATTGATAGCCTTATCGAGCTCCTCCCACGAGAAGTTGACGTCGCGTCCCTCCGGCCGGTTGTACAACAGGTAGAACCGCCATAGATCCCCGGCCATCAGTTCAAGGGCATCGTCGCAGTAGATCCCGACTCCGCGGCTCTTGGAGAAACTGTCCCCATTGATCCAGTTCAGGTACTCGGTCGCCGCGATCTGATCGGGGAGGTGATAGCTCACCCCGGAAGCGATCAACTGGCCGGGAAAGATCAGGGTATGGAACGTGATGTTATCCTTACCCAGCGTGTAGACTTGGTGGAGATCATCACCGAACCAGAAATCCTTCCACCCATCTTCCCCATGGAAGTGTTCAATCGTTGCCGAGACGTAGCCGAGCGCGGCCTCCCCCCACACGTAGATCACTTTCCCCTCGGCCCCAGCGAACGGAGCCGAAATCCCCCAATCGATGTCGCGTGTCATCGCCCGCGGCCGCAGTCCGTCATCGATCATTTGTTGGGTGAATTGATGCACGTTCCCTTGAAAATGTCGGGAGGTAACGTATCGGGAGAGCGCAGGGCTGAGCCTGGCGAGGTCAAGGTACCAGTGTCGAGTCGAGCGGAAATCGATATCCCCCTCCCCACAGAAGCTGCAGGAGGGATCGACCAACTCCTCGGGTTCGAGGATCGCTCCGCACGCGTCGCACTGGTTTCCCATCGCCCCGGACGCCCCGCAACGCGGACAAGTCCCGGTGATCAGCCGATCGGCGAGGAATATCTGGCAGTTGCGGCAGTACGCCCGTTCCTCGTCCTGGGTCGTGATATAGCCGTTAGCCTCCATCTGCAGGTAGATCTCCCGCACGAACTCCTTGTGGACCGGCGATTCGGTTGTCGTATAGTTGTCAAACGCGATCCCGAACCCTTTGATCACCGCGCAGATCCGTTCGTGGTTGCTGCGGGCGAGCTCCGCCGGGGAGACCCCCAACTGCTTCGCCTCGTACTCGATCCGCGTGCCGTGGGCGTCCGTCCCCGAAACGTAGAGAACCTCATGCCCACGCAGGCGGTAGTAGCGGGTGAAGACATCGCCGGAAAGGAGTGAGGAGACAAGGTTTCCCAGGTGGGGAATCCCAGAAGCATACGGCCACGCGCTGCAGACTAAGACGCGTTTCTTGCCCATCTGTTCCCTCCCCCCTCCACGGCAAACCAGGATAGAGTAGAATTATATCCCGGTTTGAGGAGGGCGCCAATCAAAAGTAGAAAGGTCGGATACGCGTTTGTCGTCTTTGCCACCGCTGGCTGGGCAAGCCTGGGCTTGCTGGGGAAGCTCGCTTTCGCATTGGGGATTGGGCCGCAGGCGTTGGTGACGCTTCGCGTGATCATGGCGGTGGCGATCGTCTCGATCGTCCTTCTCCTTACTGACCGCAACGCACTTCATATTCCGAGGAAATCCGTCCCCTTATTCATAACACTTGGCGTTGCCACCGCCCTCAACTACAGCATGTTCTTCCACGGGGTCGCTCGTTTGAGCGTGGGGGTCTCGATCTCGCTCTTCTACCTCTACCCCGTCTTCGTGACGCTGGCAGCCCACTTCTTTCTGAAGGAACCGTGCTCCTGGGAGAAGGGCGGAGCTCTCCTGATAGCTGTTGGCGGCACGAGCCTCGTCTCCGGCATGTGGGAGAGCGCCGTCTCGCTCTCGGCAGTGGGGATTGCCTTCGTCCTCGCCTCTGCCGTTGGGTGCGCCGCCTATACTCTCCTCGTCAAGGTGGCACTGCGTGTGCATCCTCCCACACGCGTTCTCGCTTACTCCCTCACCTTCTCCCTCCCGTTTCTCATCGCGGCGACCCTCCTCACACATGAAAGTCTCATCTCCCCCTACCCGATCGAGGCCTGGGGGGTCGTACTCCTGATAGCCCTCTTCCCCACTCTGATTGCCTACTACCTGTTCAACCTTGCACTGGAGCGGATCGAGGCCGGGAGAGCGAGCATCATCGGGACCTTA
>JAUWNQ010000060.1 GCA_030612565.1 Candidatus Bipolaricaulota bacterium
GGTACCCTTAAATCATCGACAGGGCCTCATTGCGCGTCGCTAAGTTGGTTTTAAATAACCCGCGAAGCGCTGTGGTCACCATCTTAGTCCCCGGTTTTTGTATTCCGCGAAGCGTCATACATAGGTGCTCGGCTTCCAGGCGCACCAACACGCCATGAGGCTTAAGCCTGCTCATAAATACGTCGGCCAACTGTGAGGTCATGCGCTCCTGGAGCTGCGGACGGCTGGAGGCGATCTCCACCGCCCGGGCCAGTTTGCTGGCGCCAACGATCCTCTTGTCTTTCGGGATATATATCACAGCGGCCCTTCCAATGAACGGCAGGAGGTGATGTTCACATACAGAGTGAAACTGGATATTTCGCACGGCAACCATTTCGTCGTAGTCGGCGTGGAAGAAGGTATTGAGCACCTCCCCTGGATCACATTCGATATCCCGAAAGAAATCATCGATGAACATCGAGCTGACGCGCCGTGGGGTATCACACAGCCCCTCCTGCGTTAGGTCAAGATCCAGTCCTTCCATCATCAGACGTACAGCCTGTTCCACCTTCTGCCTGTCCATTCCTCCTCCTAGAGGTCTATCTCAAATGCTGTTCCTAAAACAGACCGACAACCTCTCCGTTCTCATCGAGGTCGATCCCCATGAATGCAGGAACCGAAGGGAGTCCTGGCATAGTGCGCATCTCGCCGCAGAGCGGATAGATGAAGCCTGCGCCGACGCTCGCCCGCACCTCACGGATAGGAAGAGTGAAGCCGGTCGGTGCTCCCTTCAAAGCCGGATCATGCGACAGCGAGAGGTGAGTCTTCGCCATGCAGATTGGGAGCTTGCCAAAACCCGACTTCTCGTAGGTGGCGATCTGTTGCTTGGCCTGCGGAGAGAACTCCACCTTTGCCGCTTTGTAGATCCCCGTCGCGATCGTCTCTATCTTCTTCTCGATCGACCAATCAAGCGGATAGAGGAACTGGAAGCTAGAGGGTTCCTCACACGCGGCTATTACCGCCTCGGCGAGTTCCGTTGCCCCGGCTCCCCCATTTGCCCAATGATCAGTGAGCACGGCATCGAACGCCCCCGCTTCTCTCGAAGCTTTCTTAACGAGGGCTATCTCGGCGGGTGAATCGTCGGTGAATGTGTTGATGGCGACAACCACAGGGATGCCGAACTTGCGCGCGATCTCGATGTTCGCTACAAGGTTGGCACACCCCTTCTCCAAGAGCTCCAGGTTCTCCTTCTTGTAAGCAGGATCGAGTGGTTTGCCTGCGACCACCTTGGGGCCGCCGCCGTGCATCTTCAGCGCACGGATTGTCGCCACCAGCACAACCGTATCGGGAACGAGACCACTATAGCGGCACTTGATGTCGAAGAACTTCTCCATGCCGATGTCGGCACCGAACCCAGACTCGGTCACCACATAGTCGGTCAGTTTAAGCGCGATGCGATCGGCGATGATCGAACTGTTCCCGTGAGCGATGTTAGCAAACGGTCCCGCATGAACGAACGCAGGCTGCCCCTCCAGGGTCTGCATCAGGTTGGGTTTAACGGTATCTTTCATCAGCACAGCCGCCGCCCCTGCAACCCCGAGGTCCTCTGTTGTCACCGGCTCTCCGCTCCAGCTATAGCTGATGACGATCTTACCGATTCGCTCGCGCAGGTCTTTGAGGTCCGTCGCCAGGGCGAGGATTGCCATCAATTCCGAAGCGACCGTGATATCAAACTCGCTTTCCCGGGGGAAGCCATCCCACTTGCTTCCCAATCCAACGGTTATATGACGAAGCTCCCGGTCGTTGACATCGACCACCCGGTTCCAGGTGATAGAGTAAGGGTTGATGTTCAGCTTCTTGAGCCCCTTCTTTTCCCAGGCGGCATCGGAGTTATTTCGTTCGTGCATCATACGCGCGTCAATTGCAGCAGCGATCAGGTTGTGCGCCGCGCCGATGGCGTGGATATCCCCGGTCAGGTGGAGGTTAAAGTCCTCCATTGGGACGAGCTGAGAATAGCCACCGCCGGCAGCCCCCCCCTTGATCCCAAACGTCGGCCCTTGCGACGGCTGGCGGATGCAGGTCATTACCTTCTTCTTGAGCACACCGAGGGCCTGGGTGAGACCGATGTTCGTCGTCGTCTTCCCCTCGCCAAGAGGAGTGGGAGTGATCGCGGTAACATCGATATACTTTCCATCAGGCCGGCCTTTAAGCCTTTCTAAAATATCGAGCTTGACCTTGGCCTTCCACTTCCCGAACGGCTCTAATTCCTCTTCGTTGATGCCTGCTTCCCGGGCAATTTGGGTGATTGGTTTGAGTTTCGCCTCTTGCGCAATTTGAAGATCCGACTTCATCAAGTACCCTCCTTAGAGTTTGAGTAATAACCTTTAGATCGTTACGCCTTCCGGGCCGGAGCCCCTCTCCGGAGCGGATGGCCCTCTGGGCCGGAGGCCTGCTTCAGCCAGGATATCCGGCACATAGCGTTCCCAGCCCATCGTCATCAAGTGTATCCCTTGACACATCTCCTTGGTCTCCCGAATGATACGCCCAGCGATCTTAATGCTTGTGGCGACCTTATCGTCAGTCTTCTTCATCTCGTCGATAATCCAGTCGGGAACGCTTACTCCGGCCACGTTCTTGTTCATGTAACGGGCCATGCCGGCCGACTTTAAGAGCACAAACCCGAGCATCACCGGAACGCCAAGGCCCTTCGCGCCTTCCATGAACCGTCTGAACAGGTCCGGGTCATAGACAGCCTGCGTCTGGAAAAACTGCGCCCCGGCTTTTACTTTTCGTGCCATCTTTAAGAACTGAAGCGCCATCGGCTCATACCCCGGCGTCACCACCGCGCCTAGATGGAAGGCTGGAACCCCCTCCAGGCTCTCTCCTGCCATATCTGTTCCACCTGCTAAACCCTTGGCCGCCATAAGCAGGGAAACGGAATCGAGGTCAAACACGGGCTTTGCTTGCGGGTGATCCCCTAAAGTAACGTGATCCCCGGTGAGGCAGAGGATGTTCTCAATGCCCAATACATAAGAGCTCAGAAGATCGGATTGGAGGGCAATGCGGTTGCGGTCACGCGTTGTAAGCTGGAATACCGGTGCGAAACCGGCTTCTTTGAGGAGACAGCAGGAGACGAGTGACCCCAGCCGCATCACCGAGCTTTGCTGGTCGGTGACGTTGACGGCGTGCACCTTGTTGCGCAAGAACTCAGCGTTCTCCATCATCTCCGCGGTGTCGGTTCCCTTTGGAGGGGCGACCTCAGCGGTGACGGCGAATTCTCCCTTTGCGAGAGCCTGTTGTAACGACGTCATCTGTTATCACTCCTAGCTTTATCCCGTTCCAGAACTAGTGCCGATGGATTCGTATTTACCGAGTAGTCATGCACCTGCACCGGAGAAGCGAGGAACTCCTTAAGCCTTCCGATTTCCTTTAGACGATCGTAAATTTCTATCCATACGCAGTCGTTATCCGGGTTCACCTCACACTTCCCGTCCTTTGCTCCACCGCACGGCCCGTTCAGTAGGCCCTTGGGACAGCGTGTTGCCGGGCATAGTCCGCCGGTCAGGTTCAGGATGCACTCCCCGCACATAGAGCAGTACTCCTGGAACTGACCAAATCGTTTTACTGTTCCTAAAAAGAGTGTATTGTTCGCCGGATGAACGACCTTGCCGCTCGCTTCTTGCGCGATCTGCACCCCGCCGCCGCAGGACATGACAAGCAGGGAATCTGCACGATCAATCTCTTCCTTAGCCTTTCGGAACTCCTTCTTTGCTTCTAAGAGGTTGCAGCCGGGACTCAAGACCACCCACCCCGAGACCGCTTTTCCTTCCTGTTCAAGGCGGGTCTTCATCTGTTTTACCTCTTCTTCCCCGCCTGTCTTACAGATCGTTGCACACTCGGAGCACCCGACGAGGAAGACTGTCTTCTCCCCTTCCAGGAACTGCAGGATCTCAGCAAACGGCTTTGCCTTCGTGATTATCAACTTCTATCCCTCCCTTTCACCTTGTTGTTGCAGCCTTAGAAGCTGCTCATCTGCCGGAAATTGCATGTGCGTGATAAATCTATGAGAAAACTCTTTAATAAATGATAGCTCAACGTACGTCGTTTTTTCGATCAGTTGCTGCAAACGTTGCATATTTCTGCGATCGCGCAGGACAAGCTTAGCCCCTTGCCCAGCGCTATTTCCTAAGGAGATGATCCTCTCTACGCTAATCGAGGGGAGCAGGCCGGTGCGCAGCAGGCTCGGCGGGGAGAGCGAAGATCCGAAGGCACCCCCCACGAGGATGCGATCGATATCGGCCGAGTCAACCCCCGCGCGTTCCAACATGACCTCGATTCCCGCCCTGATCGCCCCTTTGGCAAGCTGAAACTCGCGGATGTCCTTTTGGGTCAGATATATCCCATCAGAGAGGAGGAACCTGGCTTTCGTCCCCTCCCCTTCAATCTGTGATGAGAGGGGGGGCTTGGTTCTGTAGAGTCGCCCTGAACTGTCGATCAACCCGATCTCTCGAAGGGCATCCACTGCATCGAGTAGCCCCGAGCCACAGATCCCCCGCGCCTCTTTCTCACCGATCACCGAACAAGAAAGCGCGCCATCCTCGATGGTGACCCGAGGGATGGCCCCATCGAGTGCGCTCATCCCCGGAGAGATCGAGGCCCCCTCGAAGGCAGGACCGGCCGCCGTGGAGCAGGCGAACATCCTGCTGCCAACTGCCAGAACGACCTCACCGTTGGTCCCGATGTCTAAGAACAGCTCAATCTCATCCTTCGTCCCCATATCTGCGTAGAGGATGCCCG
>JAUWNQ010000068.1 GCA_030612565.1 Candidatus Bipolaricaulota bacterium
AACAGATCGGAGGGCAGATCAAGGCCGGATTCGTGATCTCCGGTTTCTACGAGGATATCTTCCCGGGCGAGCTGATCTCAAACTATATTTCCTCGTTCATCGCCACCCGGGCGGTGAAAGCAGGTTGAGTGATTGAGCGAGTGAGTGATTACCCTCCCAATCTTCCGATCATTCAATCCCCCGATCTCTCAATTTCTCGCTCTTCTGGAAATGGTCTTCCGAATCGATTGAGTGAGACGATTGAGGAAAGAGGGAGACGGGGTTGACGGGGAGGCTGATCTGCATATCCAATAGGAAGAACCGCCGCAAGACAATAGCGTTCCGGAACCCCGAGTAGCGAGCCCAATTTCGCGCCTGACGGAGTGTATGGCAAGGAGTACAGCGCCTCTTCAGTGATTTGCAGGAGCATGTGGGTAATGGCGATCCAGACCGAGGGGATCGTATAGGGTGCGTGAGTGTCGAAGAAGGTCGCGATCAGCACAGGGGCATCTTCGAGGAATGACTTGCTGGATGTGATCGAGTGTGCGTCGAACCAAGCGCGGAGATCGCCCCGTACGTTCTCGTGATATCTCGCCTCGGCCGCCTCGCAGCACGCTCGGAGATCGCGTTTCACGTCCAAGTCATCGATGACGACGAAGCGCCATGGTTGCTGGTTGGCGCCCGACGGAGCTAGACGAGCTGCGTCGAGGATTCGTTGGACGGACGCTCTGGAGACCGGGTTGTTCGAGAACTTGCGCGAACTCTGACGATCTTGAATGACCTGAAGTACCTGCGGATCCTTATCGGATGACATCGCTCCTCCCGTTTCAGATATCGAATGTCAGGGGTGCAACCGATGTGAGTCTCCCCTGCCGAATGAGGCCCGCAGGCTGATGGCCTGCATCGATCACGCCTTGTATCTCTCCCAGAAGCTGCGTTTCCGGGCATGCTCCTCTAGTAGTTCCTCCTTGTAGCTCTCGTGCGGCGTACAATCTCGCCAGTCGCCGATCCTTGGACCCAAGGCGTCAAGCTTCTTCAAGTAGCGCACCCCATGATTGTAGTAGCGCGACACCGCCCGCTGCAGGATCGATTCGAGGAGCGCACGGTAGAGGGCGGCTGCCCCCAGCAAACATCCTGCTTCTTCCAGGGGTTTCGTTAGCGAGAGGATCTGCGGGTAGAGGTCTCCGTCCAGCTCCGCGGCGCGGCTGAGAATGTAGTCCTCCGAAGCCTGAGGCTTTCCTATCTCGATCAAGAACTGCGCATCGGAATATGAAAGGCTATCTTCCTCAAGAATCTTCTTCACTTGCTCTTCGACCACGCGCTCCCCCTCGGCTTCCCCTATCGCGCTAAGGAGGGTCTTCAGGTTCTCTGCGCTGCGGTGATTGAGGAAGATTCGCCACGCAACTTTTGTCATTCCCTCTCGATCGCCGAGCTGCTTGTAGATCGTAAGGAGAAGCGAATCTTGCTTAACAGCTTGGAATTTGTTCGACTCAGGGACCCGCTCCATCCAGTGGAGGGCCATCTTGGGATCGCCGGCCTCCACGTAGACCTCGGCGATATCCATGCACACGCCAGCGGATGGTTCCGGCGAGGATGCTAACCAGGCCTTCTCGTAGATCTCGGCGTCCTTCATCTGCCGCGCCAGCGTGCGCACACCGATCCGCCAGTGATCAGCAGCGAAAGAGCCCGCCGGTTCGGCCTCTGCCCGCTCCCACATCTGGGAGATCAGCTTGTATGCCGTTCTCTCCGGCAGGAACTCGGACGCGACCTCAAGGAGTGAATGCCGGACCCCATAGCCGTCATTCTCATAGAGTTCGAGCAGTCGGTCGCTCAACCGGTCCTTCTCTACGCACGCGGCAGCGTAGCGGACGAAAAGAACGCGTGCATCATAACGGAAGACATCGCCGATCATCCCGCTTGAGTCATCGCAGCGTTCAAACACGGATCGGTCGCACTCATAGAACGCCGCGATCAATTCCACCCCCGTCTCCGGGGTGGTGGCGCCCTCGCGCAGATCGGCGAGAATCCCCTCCAGCTTACGAGCGAAGTTTGGAGCCTCGCGCCAGTCGACGAACTTCCTGCCCCTCTTCAGCCCCGCCAGCCTTCTCTTGAACCGCTTGACGTTCTCCTCTGGCGTCGCCAGCAATCGCTCTACAACATCTGCTGCCTCATCGCTCTGCTCCGCCAAGTTAAGCAACACTTCCGCTATGCGCTCTGCTCCAACCTGGACGAGCCGTTCGCGCATCTCTGATCGATCCATGTCCCCATTTTGCACGTCTCCGCGAAACCCTGCAAGAAATCGCGACTGCCCGCCCACAGAGCAAGGCACTCTTCGTTGCTCTCGTAAAGCTATGCCCCCGGAGATCTCGATCTTGATTTCGATGTTGAATTGCCCGACGATTCGCAAAAGGCCTTGCAGAACTGGAGGACGCAAAGCTTGCGGGAGTCGGTTCACGCACGCTGACCACGGTCAGTGTGTTCGGAGGCGAATAGGACGTGCTGCGGCGGTTTGGGAGTCCCGGTCTTCTCGCGGCGTTGTACATCCGAAGGAGGGTTGGTTGAAGTGAAGAAACTGTTCGCATGGGTCGTCGATCATCCGCTTTGGACGATCGGGCTGGTCCTACTCGTCACTATCGGTCTGATGACCGCTATCCCGAACCTGCAGACCGAAACGGATTTCAGTAAGTTCATGAGCAAGGATGATCCAATTATCCAACTGATGGATCAAGCGGAGGAGCGCTATGGCCGTACGTTTGGCATCTTCGTCATGGTTCTCAACGATGAGGGGATCTTCAATGAGGAGACCCTCACAAAGATCAAGACGATGGAGGAGGAGTTCGATGCGATCCCTGGTGTAAAGTCGGTGTCGAGTCCGCTCTCTGCGCAGATCATAACAGGAACGGAGACGACGTTGAATGTTCGTTCGGCAGCGCCAAGCGGTGAGGTCCCCACGACCGATCAGGCGATGGCCGCGTTCCGTGAAGACCTTATGGGAAGCCGGATGCTGCGTGACAGTATCATCTCCTCCGACGGAAGAGCAGGGGCGATCTCGATTGAACTGAAGGTCGGCGCAGACGAAGCAACGATCACCAAAGAGGTCGTAAAGGTCATCGAACCGTTCAACGATGGACCCGATCGGATCTACATCTACGGCGATGCCTACATCGACGCGCTGATGAACGAGGAGATGGGGCATGACATGTCGGTCCTCTTCCCCCTGACGGTCCTGATGATCGTCACGGTCCTCTTCTTCAGCTTCATGAACCTGCGCGGTGTCCTGCTCCCATTAACAATAGTAGTTCTCTCGGTGTTGATGGCGCTCGGCGCGATGTCAACCGTCGGTTTTCCGATGACAATCGTGTCGTTCATTGCCCCAATTATGCTCCTTGCAATCGGCATTGCGGACGGGATCCACGTCCTCAACCGCTACCGGGAAGAAGCAGAGAAAGGCCTCCCCAAGCGTGAGACGATCCTCAACACGATGAGTGAGATGAAGGGGCCTGTTATCATGACGTCGCTCACCACCGCGGCAGGGTTCCTATCGCTCTTAAGTTCGTTTTTCATCCCGCAGAAGCACCTCGGTGTAATCGCAGCGGTCGGCGTGATTGCGGCGATGGTGTTGTCATTGGTGATGATCCCGGCTGTGCTATCGCTTCTGAAGCTACCGAAAACGCGGCGTAAGGAGCGGGGGCTTCGCCCACTGACACGTGTCCTGCTGGTATTTGAGCGGTTGGTAATCCGCTATCGTCGTGCAGTGCTGATCGGCGCGGTGATCGTTCTCGCTGCAATGATCGCCGGATTCCCGTTCCTCCAGATCGAGACCTCCAACAAGGAGATGCTGGGGGAGGATCACCCCGCGATTCAGATCATGAACCTCTCCGATCAGCATTTTGCCGGTTCTATGCAGGTGACGATCGAGATCGAAACCGGACTGCGCGACGGGTTGAAAGACCCGCAGGTGCTCAAGAAGATGGTTGAATTGGAAGAACACCTAAGAACGGAAGGAGTCAGCAAGACAATCTCGCTGACCAGCCTCGTGCGGGAGATGAACCAGAAGTTCCACTCCGACGACCCCGCCTACTACATCATCCCCGAGGATCGTAGCCTTGTGGCGCAGCTTCTCCTCCTGTTTACCTTCCAGGGCGGGAAGCTGGGGGATATGGCGCTCGGCGATTTCTCCGCTGGTACGATCATGGGGATGTACAAGATGACATCCACCAAGGATATCTCCGAGATGTCGCGGAGGATTCAGACCTACTTGGATGAGAACTTCACCGGGCAGGTGAAGGCGCGGATGGTGGGGATGACGATCTTGATGGATCGGATGATGACGCGGATGATGGCGAGCCAGTTCGTGGGGCTGGCAACGACGATGAGCGCAGTCGGCCTTATCGTAATGCTCCTCATGGGATCGATCGGCGCCGGACTGATCGCACTGATCCCCCTAATTCTGACGGTGGCAATCAACTTCGGTCTCATGGCTTACGCCGGGATATCGCTCAATATAATGACATTGATGGTCTCCACCATCGCCATTGGGATCGGTGTGGACTATTCGAT
>JAUWNQ010000090.1 GCA_030612565.1 Candidatus Bipolaricaulota bacterium
AGAGCTGCGAGAGAGGGATGCTCACCTTGATCAGGCTGGTAGAGGCCGCGATTGCCGTCCTGCTCACCCCTAAGGCGGAGAGAGCGGCCACGTTAGATGAGCTCACGCGCCCTGATTGCATCTCCAGGACGACGGTCACGGTCGAGGTAGACGTATCGAATGGAACACCGTAGAGGTTCGCAAGTTTCCCCAGCGCCGCCTGTGCGGGTGCGGGGAGCCTGGTCATGAAGTCGGCCGCCATCGCTCCCACCGTCTTCCCAAGCGTGGCCTGGGCCGCGCCGAGGAGCGCCTCCAGCGACCCGTCGAGCTTCGGGTTGTGCTCGGAACGGGCGATCTTCGTGGTGCTGAACGAGGCGATCACCGCCTCCGGGCTCACCTTGGAAGGTTCTGTGGTTGAAGCTGTCCCCTTTCCTCCCCCCACGACATCGAGGAAGAGCACGGCCATTTCGTTATCATCCGGCCAGGAGAGGACGGCGAGGAACCAATCTGGTGCAAACGGAATCCAGACGCCGACCGGTCTTCCTTCCATATAAGCGAGGGAGATTTCCCCTCCCAGGAAGTGCCCTTCGTACTCGCTCAGATCCACGAGGTAACGCAGCAGGCTCGACGCCCAGTCCTTGTGCACCATCACCAGGTTCATCTTCCCCGAACGGGTGACCCCTTGAAGGACCACCTGTTGGGCAAGGTTGCTGGCCGGATAAGGGTGCAAAAGGGTCTTGATTCCTGTCTCTTCCTGAAACTGATTGACAATACTGTTCCACTGATTGCGTGTCGCCTGATCGATCCCCACGGTCAACGCCGGTTGGGCGAGAACGGGAACGGCGATCAGGGTGCAAAGGAATAACAACAGACCGATTCGTTTCATGATCCTCCCCTCTCTTTGAAAAAGCTACGGAACGGACGGCTGCGGGCGGTAGGGCTGCCTGACGTAGCCGATGGAGCTCGATCGCGCCAGTTCAGTCAACTGCCAGATGGGGAGGAGGAGCTTAGCCAGCCCTTCGGATTCGCTCTCGATGAACGGAATGAACGCCTCGGGAATCGTTCCCCCAGGGAGCTTCTCCGCCACGACCTCGACACGGAGGCCGACGCGGTCAATCCCCAGACGCGATGCCTCGGCAAACCAATCCGCGGCCACGCTCAGCCCGTAGAGAGCAGAATCGATCGCGACCCCTGGGGGAGGGAGTGGCCCCTTCTCGGACTCCTTTGCGTACTGCTCAGGAAGCTCCATATCTACACTACCGACAATGCCCATCTCCTGAAGATCGGAGAGGACCGTCGCTATAGTCTCCCCGAACGGCAGGTCCTTGTGAAGAACAAGGACAAGTTCGTATCCCTCCACGGACGGACGGACCGTGTAGTCGAAGTCCTCGCCAGTGACACGAAGGAGGAACCAACTTTCGTCAACGTAGAGGAGCAACGGCATTGCTTGTAGATCCTCTTCAGGCTCCTCGGTGAGGGGGTCCCCTCCGAGGGGTTCTCCTCCGTAGGAGCCGGCAACGGAAAAACCATTCGCTTGTGCCGTCTGAATCAACGATTCGATCGGGGTGTCGATCGTCCCGATCGCGATCAAATAGTAATCTGTCTGCAGCAACTGCATTCCGCTCACCGCCATCCCGCTTCCAATGATGAGGATAGCCAGGAGAAGAACACCAAAGACCGTAGTCCTTTCGCCTCGATTTACCATAGTTGTAGCCCCCTTTTATCTTCTGAATTAGATCGCTTGAACTTACACGAGAGGAGGAAGAAAGTTTCGCGGGGTGGGTAAAAAGGGCGTAAGAGCAGGACACGAAGATGCGGTGAGGAAAACGCGGAGATCCCTGCGTCTGCGCGTCCCCGTGTCTCCCTCGCCCTTCTCAGCGTGCTCTTTTGCGATAGTCCCCTTAATCCGCGGGTTCTCCCGCCATATTCTCCAGGAAGCGGAGGTAATCAGAATCGGTGGAGAGGACGATGCTCGTCCCACCCTGAAGTGCTGTTTTGTACGATTCCAGGGTGCGCCAGAACCGATAGAACTCGGGATCCTGGTTGTAGGCGTCGGCGTAGATTTCGAGTGCCTGCGCGTCCCCTTCTCCCTTCACCATCTCCGCCTGTTTGTCCGCCTCGGCAAGGATGATCACGCGCTCCTTATCGGCACTGGAGGTCATCTGCTTCGCCGTCTCATCGCCTTCAGCGCGCAGTTGCGCGGCGATTCGCTCGCGCTCGGAGCGCATACGCGAGAAGACGGCCTGTTCGATCTCGGTGGGAAGATCGGCCCGTTTGATGCGGACATCGATCAACTCGATACCGAAGACCTCGAGCTTCTCATAGCTGAGGGCCATCACCTCCGTCAGGTATTCCAGCCTCTTCGCCGAGACGATCTCATCCAGGGTGTGTTTTGCCAGGACATCACGCAGATCCGAATAGACGATGTCATCGATCCGGATCTGAGCATTGATAAGACTGCCAGCATTCGTCTCGATAAACGTCTTTGGCTCCCCCACCCGCCAGATGGCGTAGTTGTCGATGGTCAGCCGCTTCTGGTCGGAGGTGAGGATGTCGCGCGGCTGGATGTCGTAGTTCAGGATCCGGTCCTCCAGATAGATCACGTTGTTGATAAACGGTAGCTTGAAGTAAAGACCGGGCTCCTCGATTACCCGGATGATCTCCCCAAACCGAAGGACAGCCGCCTTCTTCGTCTCATCGACGGTGAACGCAAACAGGTTGTAGACAATAACAAGAAGGACGATAACACCAGCAAAAACTATTACCTTTTTCATTGCGATCCCCCTTCTTCAAGTAGACTCTTGAGGTCCAGCAGCTGGAGAACCCCGTCAGCTCCCTGCGCGAGGATGATCTTGTTCATCTCCGGAAGGATCTCCTCCATGGTCTCGATGTACATACGCGTGCGTGTAACGTCCTCACCGAGTTCGTACTTCTTGAGCACCGCAATGAAACGCGCTACATCCCCTTCGGCCCGTTTGATCCGCTCCTGTTTGTACGACTCGGCCTTGTTGGCGATCTCCTGTGCCTGTCCGCGTGCGCGCGGGAGGATGTCGAGCGCGTACTGATCTGCCTGGTTAATCAGCTTTTCCTTGTCCTGGCGAGCGCTGTTCACCTCATCGAAGGCGGAGATGACCTCCCGCGGTGGTTTTACGTCCTGAAGCTGAACGTGCCCCACTGCGATCCCTGCGCCATAGTTGTCGAGCAGCGTTTGCAACGCCGTAAGTGTCTCCGTGGCGATGACGTCTCGCTGTTCGGTCAGTGTCTGATCGAGCGTCTTTGTCGCTACCTGCTCGCGCAACACGGCCTCTGCTCCCTGCTTGACGATCGCGCTTGCGTCTATCAGGTTGAACGCAAAGAGCTGTGCGTCCTTGATCCGATACTGTACGACCATCTCCACGTGCGCGATATTTCCGTCTCCCGTGAGCATCAGGGCTTCTGTCTCAACCGTCTGATAGCGCGGATTGGGCGCTGGGGAAATGGTGCGAAAGCCGATCTCCTCCTTGCGCACCTGCAGTACGTTTACGATGCTCACGCTCTCGATCGGCGCGGGCAGGTGGTAGTGCATCCCCGGGTTGACAGTAGCGGTATAGCGCCCGAAGCGCTTGACCAATCCCACCTCGGACGAGCCGATCGTATAGATCCCCGTCAGCAGGTAGATGGCGATGACAACGATGATCACAAGCCAACCGATTCCCCCGGGCAGATCCTGCATACGCAGCGGCTGCCGCTCTTCGTCAGGCCCAGGCCGCCCTTCCAGTAGTCGATCTATGAATTTGCTCATATCCCCCTCCCGAATCATTCCAGTGTACTCCTATTCTACCGCTTTATACAAGTCGAAGAGTTGTCTCATACAAGATGAGCATGAAGCGAGGGGGTGTTTCTCTTGCGAGATAAGCATGAGATGACACTGGCTCGCAAGCGCGTGGGTCACATCATAGGAGGCATGATTCTGATGATGACAGACAGACGCGTAATGAA
>JAUWNQ010000133.1 GCA_030612565.1 Candidatus Bipolaricaulota bacterium
AGGCGGTTCTCTACGCGGCTGAACTGAGGCGGGAGGAGGAATGATCGCGGTAACTCCAATCGAAGCGATCGTCCTTGCGGCGGGTGAGGGGAAGCGCTATGGCGCGATAAAACCACTCGTCGAGATCGATGGCGCTCCAGCGCTTGCGCGGGTCGTCGCGACGCTGCATCGGGTAGGGATCGAGCGCATCCTCGTCGTTCTCGGCTACGCCGTGGAGAAGATCGAGCGCGAAGTCGACCTTAGTAATGAACGGGTAGTCGTCAACCCCGATTACGAGAGCGGGATGGGAAGCTCACTTGCACTCGGCATCAAATCCCTCGCTCTGGAGACGACCGGTTTTCTCGTCCTCCACGCCGACATGCCGTATGTCATGGGTGGGACGGTGCGTGCCGTTCTCGCACGAGCGCGGGAAGGAGGGCTCATTGTCGCCCCGATCTATCGCGGAAAGAGAGGATTCCCGGTTTACCTCGATCGCTCGTGCTGTGAGGAGCTCCTGCCGACCCTGGTCGGGGAGGCCGGAGCGCGGGAGTATATCGCCTTTCACCTCGATGATCTTGTTCTGGTGGAGGTGGACGATCAGGGCTGCGTGTGGGATATCGATCGGCCGGAAGACCTGATGATGAGGGAGGAAGAACGTGAGTCTACAGTACTTAAAGGTTAGCTCGATTGAGGAGCTCCTGCAGAACATAGATGAGCCTGAGGCGCAGATTCTCTGTGGGGGAACCGACCTCCTCGTTAAGATGCGATCCGGATTCATCCAGCCACGCCTCCTCCTCGACATCTCCGAGGTCGAGGAACTGCGCGTGATACGCGAGGGCAAAGGTGAGATCGAGATCGGTGCCGCCGTGACAGAGGGCGAGATCATCGCCTCCAAAGGCATAGCCGAACGCCTCCCTCTTCTCGTGACGGCCCTCTTGCAGCTCGGATCGGTGCAGATCCGAAATTGTGGGACCCTTGGGGGGAACCTGGTGAACGCCTCCCCAGCCGCGGACAGCGCAATCCCGCTTCTGCTCTATGATGCCGAGGT
Source organism: Candidatus Bipolaricaulota bacterium (assembly GCA_030612565.1). The sequence goes on from JAUWNQ010000133.1 coordinate 1,028, forward strand.
TGTGCTGCGAAGCGCTGGCAACGAGCGACGTGTCTCTGTGGAGGACTTCCTTTGCGGTCCCGGGAAGACCGCGCTCGAACGCGGAGAACTCCTGCGGACCATCGTGATCCCTATTCCCACCGAAAAGTTCTCCCAGTTCTTCCATAAGGTCGGGCAAAGGAAGGCGCTCACCATCGCCATCGCCTCCCTCGGGGCCCTGTTGTGGATGGAGGACGGCACGGTGGAGGCAATACGCCTCGCTGCCGGCTCGGTTGCCCCCACCCCGATCCGCCTTCATCGCGTGGAGAAGTTTCTCATAGGAAACAAGCTGACCGATTCTGTCATTGCGTCCGCGCGAGAACTCGCGTCGAGTGCGGTCTCTCCAATCGATGACATCCGCGCAAGTGCCGACTACCGGCGACGGGTGATTGGCGATCTTCTCGCTCGCCTCCTTCGAGACGAGATGGAGAAGATTCAAGGCTGACACAGCACCCTCATTAGACTCCTTCTCCTTTTCGTGTTATTGTAAGGGTCGGAGGTGTGCTTATGCAGAACTTACGAAGGCTTGGTCTTGCGATCCTGCTTCTCGGGACGGTCGCGCTGGGAGGGTGTTTCCTCTTTCCCAACCATCCGCCGGTTGCTTCGATTACCGTCACCTATTCGAGTGAGGATCCACTCGTTGTCGACCTGGACGCATCCGGATCGACCGATGAGGATGGAGATGAGATCGTAGCTTACATGTGGACCTTCGGAGATGATCATGTCGAGATCATCGCGCCGCTGACGTACACGGCGACGGTTACCGTCCCTGTCATCACCGTTGATTTTCAGTTTGAGGACACGTACAACGTAACCCTGGTGGTGCAGGACGCCAGAGGGAAGCTCTCAGAGGCGCTCCCGATAGAGATCACGGTCCCGCTCCGTGAATTATAGGGGCATAAGAGACACCCATATGAAACAGAGGAGGTTTGCTATGTCAAGGATGTTTTTGAGTGTTCTGTTGATTCTGCTAGTGGGAAGTTTTTCGGCTGCTGCTGGGGCTGCCGGTGGTGAACTCAAGGGTTTTGGATTTGGTGGTCCGCTGATCGGTCTCTTCTCCCTCGACCTGGAAGAAGTGAATGACATCCTTATCGATGCAGGTTATGCACCGATCAGCGGCCAATTGTTCACATTCGGTGGAGGAGGAGGAGGCGGTGTCATCGGTGGGTTTTCTCTCGGCGGAAGCGGATGGGGAGGTTCGGTCTCTTCTCTTTTAGGAGAGAAGCAGGTTGAGTTATCCCTTGGATTTGGTGGGATGGATCTCGCATACGTTGTCGGGGGAAACGAACGGTCGTTTCTGACCTTTGGCGCTGTCATCGGAGGGGGAAGCGTGGAATTGATATTGCGCGATCACTTCCCGGAGAGTTTCGAATCTGCGATCAGCGATCCAACTACAACCACTCTCAGTCAGGGATTCTTTGCATTGGAGCCATATGTGCGATTTCAGGTACAACTTCTCTCCTGGCTTGGGTTCAAGCTCCAACTTGGATACTTGTTTTCTTTCCCCGGGGAGTGGGAAGAAGGTGAACGCTCAATCCCCGGACCTTCGCTCAATCTGAGCGGCCCCTTTGTGGCGATCGCTCTTACCTTCGGTGGAATCGGAAGTGCTGATATGGAGGAGGCGGTCAAGGGGTCAGTGGAGGAGTTCTTGGAAGAAGAAGGCTTCGACGATGGCGCCGCGTGTGAAGCAATCAGGGAGTTCTACAAGAAGCACTGTGGCGATATGCTTGCCCTAACAGATGAAGAGGAGAGTAACGCCGCGCTCGTTTCCCAAGCGTTGGTGGCCCTGAGCAATGGTGACCTGGAGATACTCGAACCGTTTCTCGCGCAGGATCTCTCCTGGGTTAGCCCCGACGGTTTCCTCGCCTGGAGTGGAATATGGGTGGGGAAGGACGCCTTCATATCTTTCCTGCAAACAGAGCTTGCAGGTGAGGATCTTACGACTCCGTCCCGTCCCAGCTTAAAGATCGACAGGACCTTCCCATCGCCAGATGAGGTGGTCGTGAAGTGGCATCTTGTCCCAACTGAAGAAGGGGG
>JAUWNQ010000112.1 GCA_030612565.1 Candidatus Bipolaricaulota bacterium
CATACGTCTTTTCTCTCGCCCGTTCGGTGCACTTACTCAAGACGCCAAGGTGTCGCGACACCAAGATCGCGAAGGGGGAGAGGGGGAGACGCGGGGAGGGGGAGAGAGGGGGAAGAAGCTAGAAACGCGGGGAGGGGGAGAGACGCGCGACAGGCAAGGCAGACAGGTCTTTGCGGGAAAATGCTCTTTCTCATTACCCTTCACTCATTACGCATTACTGTATCGCGACTTCGCGAGAGGCACTCTGTTACGTACCGTATCTTCAGCTACTTGAAACGACAAGGAACCTCTTTTTCATCGACCCATTCCCGCTTTCCTTGCTCTCCTTCTACCCTTGACCGACGACGTTCACCTGGTCGACCGCGATTACTGGAGTGTGCAGTGTCCCATGCACCCAACTCTCTGCGTTACTAAGGGCGATCAGGTGATCCTTCAGCAGGGTGTACGTGTTCCCTGCAATCATCGTGTTCTTCACGCGGCCGACGATCTTCCCTTTTTCGATCTTGAACGCCACTGCCACGTTGTTCGAGAACTCCCCTGTGGTGATGTTTCCCTGTCCTAATCCGAGGACGCTCTCCACAAGGAGCCCCTCCTCGATTCCATCGATGATCTCGTTCTCATCCTTATCTCCCACGGAAACGAGGATGTTCCCTACTCCGACACTCGGCGGGGTGCGGAATCCGCCGCTTCCGAACAGTCCACCCTTATACCCGTTTCCGGTCGGCGCGGCTCCAGCGAGGACAGCAGTCCTAAGATCGTAGAGAAAACCGTTGACGATGCCGTCTGACGCAAGAGGGGTACGAGTGGTCGGTCTTCCCTCATCGTCGAACCCGCTGCTCCGCGGTCCGCGGGATAAGGTTCCATCGTCCGTGAGTGAGAAGCGAGGATCGAACACCACCTCCCCGATCCGATCTTTCAACGGAGATGTCCCCATGTAGACCGACTTTCCGTTAAACCCGACAATAAGCGGAAGCAGTAGCGCAATCGCTCCATCCGGGGTGAAGACGACCGGGAGTTTCTTCGAAGGCGCAGGAACGATCTTCTCCCCGTACCTGAGGTAACGGATGAGGCGGTCGACGAGCGCGTCGGTGGAGAGATCCTCTCGGAAGCGCGTTACATCCCCGGCGAAGAGGAGAAAGATGTCTCCCTCGCGGGCCTTCCCCGCCTCGACCACCAGTGAGAGGCGCGTTCGTTCCTCCTCTACCTCGCACCCTGCGGTGTTGCTGATCTCTACCTCCTCTACGATCTTGACGATGGTGAGGTTAACATCCGCTTCCGGCTCGGCATCGTGCAGCCGGGCGATCACTCCCTCCCCGATCGCGATCATCTTCTCCTCGGAGAGATCGGTGACAGCACGATCGTGTACCTCGGGGTGAGATGGATCTGCTGCCATCGGAAAACTGAAACCGCTCTCCTCGCCGAAGGCGGCGGAAGCGACCGCTGCGGTGACTAACTCCGAAGGATCCTTCATATCGGTGGTGGTGGCGAACCCGAGGCGGCCGCCATCGATCACGCGCAGCGCCATCCCTTCGATAGCTTTGTTCTTAATCGATTCGAGCTTTCCAGAGCGGAACTCGACTGGAACGGTACGGGTCTTCAAGTGATAGATCTCCGCCTGATCGACCCTCTCTCTTAGCGTCTTGAGTAAGCCCTCCATTACTTCCCTCCTATCGTTACGTTCTGGATTCGGATGTGAGGCGAGCCGTCCGTGACAGGAAGGGGGTTTTGTTCCCCTTTGCCGCAACCGCCGGATCCCCCGTGAACCTGCTGATCGTTTCCGATCATGTCGATCGACCGAAGCGTCTCGAAGAGGTTCCCGGTCAGGACTACGCTCTTCAGCATTTCCCCCACCTCTCCGTTTTGGATCTCGTAGGCGTAAGCGGCGGAGAAGGTGAACTGCTCGAACATCGTCTGTCCGCCGTAGGCCTTTACCGCGTAGATTCCATGATCGATGCCGGAGAGCATCTCATCGAAGGTGCGGTCCCCATCCTCGATGTAGGTGTTGGTCATGCGGACGATCGGTTCGGGTTCGTAGGAGATGGCACGGGCGTTTCCGGTTGGGGAGGCACCCATCTTTTTTGCGGTCTCCCGCGAGTGGAGAAGGCTTGTCAGGACACCTTTGGTGATCAGGTACGTCTTCGCGCGGGCGACTCCTTCATCGTCGTACGGGATGTTCCCGCGCAGGCCGGGCATGTACCCGTGATCGACCACGGTCAGCGTCCCCCCCCCAAACCTGGTGCCGAGGGGCATGATCTTGCTCAAGCGTTCATTCTTGAACAGGAAGTCGGCCTCGCAGAAGTGGCCGAACGCCTCGTGGATGAAGACCCCGGCGAGGTAGGGATCGAGGATGACCGTGTACTGTCCACCATCGACCGGCCTTGCGCTGAGGAGATCGCTCGCTCGTTGTGCGGCACCGCGGGCCTCTTCTTCACGTCCGAGTACGAGGTCGAACCCGCTTGCCTCCCCGATCGATTCGAATCCCTGCTGGATGTTGCTTCCCCCGTCGCTGGCGACCGCGACGAAGAGGAGGGTGATATCCGGGATCTCTTGCGTGAGGAACGTCCCCTCGGAATTGGCAAAGGTTACCTCGCGGAAGGAATCGGTGTAGCGAACCTGCGAAGAGACGATCCTATTGTCGTGAGAGAGGATGATCCTATTGTAAGTTTCGGCGAGTTCCTTCTTCTCTTTGAGGGAGATGGAACGAAAATCGTTCTTCAGATCGGCGCGGACCGTCTCCTGCACGGGCGGAATCACGGCGAGTTCAACCGGTGCGTCGCTGTGTGCGGCGACGAGGCTTGCCGCGCGTGTCGCCTCGCTCACCTTATCCGATAACTGAGAAATATCGTTGAAGACAGCGATCCCCCACCCTCCATCCTTCAATACCCGGACGATTCCACCGCCCTCACTCGACGACTCCAGGTTCTCCAGTTTGTCCTTTTGGAAGAGGACCTGGCTGCGAAGCGCCCGTTCGAGGCGGATTTCGGTGTAGTCGGCGCTGCTCTTCGCAATAGTCTGTTTGATGTTCTGCTCCACGTTTGCTGACCTCCTTATAGCGATTCACCCAGCTTAACATCACACTGTTACGTTTTCAAATCCGCGATTTTACCGCTCCTTCAGTGGTTGGCGATGGCTGATGATCTAGTGCTCGTCGTTAAGCTCAACCCCTCGTTTCAAGCATTTTACCGTCTCGGTGGGTGTAGTATGTGGAGAAGGATTTACTACACCCCCCAGGGGCGCTGAGGAATTGAGAGATCGGAAGAATAAAGAAATCCCTTGAAATTGACTATCCCCGTAGCAAGACTACGGGGTATTCCGCCAATTTCATTTTGACCTGAAGGTCAAAACCGGGATTTCATTATTTCACCTCACCCCGACCCTCTCCTATCAAGGAGAGGGGG
>JAUWNQ010000152.1 GCA_030612565.1 Candidatus Bipolaricaulota bacterium
CTCCGAGCTTCAGTTCTTGAGCGAGGACGGGATCAAGGTATTGGACGATGTGCACCTCCGTGTAGATCTCGGAGATCTCGTCTTTCTAACCTGGCCGGCAGCCGCGGGGAAGACGATCCTCCTCGGCCTCGTAGCAACGCAGATCCCTCCGCAGAATGGGCAGATCCTCGTCCACGGACGCAATATCGCGCGACTAAGCCGCAAGAAGGCGTTTCCGCTGCGTCGCCAGATCGGGTTCATCCCCCAGCGGTTCAGGCCACTCCCGCCGACCGTCCGCGAGACTGTGATATTCAAGCTACGCCCCCTGGGGGATTTTCGCGAGCCGGCCGAGGAAAAGGCGCTCGCCGCTCTGGAAATGGTCTCATTAACCAGGAAGCTTGCCGCGTCCGCAACAGAGATCGAACCGATCGATCGAGTCCGGCTGGCCTTTGCCGTTGCAATCTGCAACGACCCGCTCCTCCTCTTGTTCGACGACCCGTTCGAGGAGCTGAGTGCCGATGATCGGTCCAAAGTCTGCTCCCTGTTGGAGGAGATCCATCTACGGGGATTCACCATCCTCGTTGCTACCCGTGACCCTCTTCCCTCCTTGGTTGAAAAACACCGTGTCTTGCAGCTGCTGGATGGGAAGGTGAAAGAAGGATGAATCAGTTCTGGTTTTTGTTGGGCAATCTTCTGAGAGCGATTGGCTCCCGAAGCGGCGCTCTCTTTATCGTTCTCATTCTCCTCATCTTCTCTTCGGGAGCTCTCTTTTCAAGCTTCTTCCTGTTGGGAACCCCCGCCCCTGATGATACGGGCCCGTCCCTCTCCGCGGATGAGTTGTTTGTCCACCTTTCGCCCCGGCTCTCCCAACAGAAGATCAACGACCTCTACCTGGAGATCCGCGAGTGGGAGAATGTTGCACGGATCACCTACCGTTACCCGCAGGAGTTCGGGTTCGAAGCGGTAGAGGGACTCTTAGTGATCAAAGCAGTCAGTGTGGCTAAGGTCACTGAGTTGATAGATGCGCTCTCCGCGATCGATGGAATCGCGGATATTGATTCCCTCTCCACTCGGCATGTGGACTCCCTCTCAGCCCCAGTAAAGATCGGCCTCTTGATCGGCCTTGCTCTGAGCATCGTTGCTAGCTTGATTGTAGCACGTTATGCGTTCGCTGAGCTACTCAAGCCCTTCTCCGAGGAGATCCGGATGATGCGCTTAGCAGGGACCGCGGAGCAGGTGATTCAACCCCCAATCGTCGCCATTGGGGCCCTGTGTGGAATCATTGCAGGCCTTCTCTTAATCGTTGCGATATACCTCCTGCGCTTCTTGGCGATCGCCCACCCTGGGCCTCTCCTCCACGCAACCTCAGGGTGGGTCGATCCAGCCCGGGTGCTGACGGTAAGCCTGGGCGGATTCTTTCTCGGGCTCGTCTTAGGCGGGCTCGTTGGCGTGTTGGGAGCGAGCCTCACCGAATCGAGCAAGTTTCAAGTCTATTCGTAGCGCAACGCGTCCACTACGGGGAGCTTCGCCGCTCGCCACGCCGGCCACAAACCGGCGAACCCTCCGAGGAAGAACGATCCGAGCAGGGTGACAGCGATTAGAGAAGGACTCGCCACAACGGCCATCTCAACCCCGAAGAACCGCCCGATGAACGATGACGCTACGGCGCTCAAACCAAGACCCAGTAGCGTCCCCACGATGCCTCCGACCAATCCCATCAGGCCGGATTCGATCAGGAAGATCGTCATGATGTGGCTGTTCTTCGCCCCGACTGCCTTCATCACCCCGATCTCCTTAGTACGTTCGAGGACGGAGGTGAACATCGTGTTCATCACCCCGACTCCACCGACGAGCAACGAAATTCCGGCGATTCCGGCGAGGAACGCGCTGATCGTGGTGGTCATCGTTCCAATGGTCTCTGTGATATCGCTATAAGTCACCGCAATCACTTCCGATCCTCGTGCATTCAGCGTTTCTTCGGCTCGGTCGGCTACCTTGTCGACATCGGCCCCAGGCTCGACCCGTACCAGCGTGATCAGAACATCTTTTGCCGGTCCCCACAGGAGATCCATCGTCTCATATGGGACATAGATCGTGTCTTGGCTCGGTTCCATGCCGGCCGAGAACCCGCCCCCACTCGATTCGTCTTTCTCTTCCGGTATCAAAATCCCCACGATAGTGAAGGGAAGCTCGGCATCGGCGTCGCCGGCGATGGAGAGCGTATCACCGACGCTCGCGTGCAACCGTTCGGCCATCTCAGCGCCGAGGATGGCCACCAATTCCTCGTCCCCGCCGAACAAGCGTCCACCCTCTTGCAGTTCGAGTGTCCCGAAGAACGATTCGAACTCCGTCCTCATCTCGGAGGAGAGCCCCATCACGGGCAGGAACCCCTGGATGGATTTGCCATCAGGCCCAGGTGGTCCTTGTACAAACCCTGTACGCTGGCGTACCGCAGCGGCGACCTTAACCCCTTCGATCCCCCATAGGTAGTCGAGATCGAGCGCAAACTCCTCGGCGTCCCCGCCGTGACGCTGCGGCCCGAACGAGTCCTCGTGCATGATCATGAAGGTATCGACGCCAAAGACCGTAGCCACTTGATCCTTGATCGTCTTTTCGAGCCCAAGCCCGATCGAGATCAGCGCGACGACGGCCGTGATCCCGATGAAGACACCGATGACCGTGAGCCAGCTACGGATCTTCCGGTGCACGATGCTCCGTCCTGCAAGCAGAAAGAAGTCCTTAAGCATTCCGCACCTCCTCGACCACGCGGCCGTCGCGCAAGCGAATGACCCGATCGGCGATCGCTGTCGCCTCTGGATCGTGCGTTACGATGATGACGGTCTTCCC
>JAUWNQ010000123.1 GCA_030612565.1 Candidatus Bipolaricaulota bacterium
CGAACAGCCTCACCCTGCATGTAAAGAACGTGAACGCCCTCCCGGATGTCGATTCAGGGGCTGATCAGAGCGTGCACGAAGGGGATTCGGTAGAGTTGATCGGGAACGCGAGCGACAGTGATGGCGCGATCGTCGGCACCCTCTGGGAGCAGACGGCTGGCCCAAACGTCTCGCTCTCCGGCGAGAGCACCGATCATGCGACCTTCGTCGCACCCGAGGTCTCCTCTCAGACGGAACTACGGTTCCGGCTGACCGTACTCGATAACTGTGGGGGGAGCGCGAGCGACTCTGTCAGTGTCTATGTAAAAAATATCAACGCTCTGCCAACGGCCAACGCCGGCCCGAATCAAACGGTCCAGGCGGGTGATTGGGTCACCCTTGCCGGGAGCGGAAGCGACCCCGACGGAACGATCTCTAGTTTCACCTGGGAGCAAATAAGCGGGCCTTTGGTCACCCTCGCTGGTGCAAACACCGATAGCGCCACCTTCACTGCCCCGACGGTCTTCTCTCCCACCTCCCTGCGGTTCAGGCTTACCGTCACCGACAATGACGGGGACACCGCGAGTGATGAGGTAATAGTGACCGTCAATCCAGGCGCTCCACCGCCAGAAGAGGTCTCGATCGCGGTCGAAAAGATCGCCGATCGAGGGAGCGCAATGATCGGGGAGACCGTCCACTACACCTACACGGTGACAAACACCGGTGAGGTAGCGCTTGCCGACGTGAGGGCTACCGACGACAAACTGGGTGATATCACCTTGAGCAAGACCACCCTATCTCCCGGCGAGAGCACGACTGGAACGGCCTCGGCCGTTGTGCAGGCGAGCGATCTTCCGGGTCCGCTTACCAACACCGTCACCGTGCAGGGGATGAGTGAAGCGGGGGCTTTGGTGACCGCCGGCGATGAAGCGAGTGTGCAATTAATCTCGGCCCGCTCTTCGATCGAGGTGGTCCTAGAAGCGCAAGATTCGCGTGGTTTCACGATTTCGCCGCTCGATATCCTCTCTGTCGGGGAGACGATCACCTATGTCTACACCATAACCAATACCGGTGAGACTACACTTACCGATCTTTCTTTGGTGGATGAGCGGTTGGGAGAGATCCCCCTCTCCCGCAGCACCATCGCCCCATGGGAACGCGTGACCGGAAGTTTCTCCGTGACGATCACCGAAGCGGACCTGCCCGGGCCGTTTGCGAACACGGTCGTTGTCACGGCGATCGACCCGAGTGGAGAGACGGTGACAGATTCCGATACGCTTGTCCTCTTCGACCTCGCCTCCGATGGTGCGCTCACCTTGCTGAAGACGAGCGACACGACCGAGGCTGCGGTCGGCGATACGATCACCTACACGTACACCATTACCAACACAGGCGATGTCATGCTCACCGACCTCGTGTTGATCGACGACCACATCGGCGAGATCCCGCTGCCAACGCGCGTTCTCACCCCAGGCGAATCGCTCACCGTGACGGCGATCTACACCGTCACCGAAGCCGATCTTCCCGGTCCGTTGACCAATGCGGCATCGATCACAGGTCGCGGTCCCGTGGGAGGAACGACAGTGACTGAGACGAACGTCAGCGTTGCGTTAAGTAAGATCGCCGGCGGAGGCGGGGCGACCAGCATGGATCTCGACGGGAGGGTGATCATCAACGAGATCGCCTGGGCCGGAACAAAAGCCGATCCGGCCGACGAGTGGATCGAGCTGCGAAACCTCGGCTCCACCCCGGTCGATCTATCAGGGTGGACCCTATGCTGGTATCCCAAAGGGGAGGTCGTCCCCGACGAGAGTCTGTGGCAGCGCATTGAGCTCATAGGAACGATCAGTCCATCACCGATTAACCTCTCCCTCCCGCGCAAGACGGGAGCGGAGATCGTCTTCATCAAACAGCACAAGGATGATCTTTCGTGGCGCGTCTTCGATATGTCGTGGTGGGTCGCCGGGAAGGAGGGCGAGGAGGGTCGCGGCTATTACACCTTGGAGCGGCGACACGAGGAGACGGTGAGCAATGTCGCTGCCGACCTCCTCTACGATGTACAGGCACCTCGCTTGCTTGACCTCCCAGATGAGGGAGCGGTGATCCTCCTCTTCGATGCCGCGGAGAATCTTATCGATACGGCAAACGCCGAGAACCCTGAGGTTGGAGGGTGGCCGGCAGGGGACGCGCGCACAGGAGCGACAATGGAGCGAAGCGATCCGCTGCTCGGGGATATAGGTTCCAACTGGCACACCAATCCCGGTGTCATCGTCTACGGCCTGGATGCTGACGGTCATCGGATGGCCGCCACCGCGGGAAAACCGAACTCTCCCGATCTTGAAGATCTGACCCTCCTGGCTGACACGCAGACTGTACCTCATCAGGCAAAGGAACGAACCGACGTGGCGTTGAGGCAAACGAACCGTAAAGATCCACCCTGGGTGCGGGTAGCAGCACTTGGACCGGTCGCAGCCGGCGGTGGCGGCGCTGTGAGTCCCGGCCTCGCCTTCTCCCGGTACTACACAAACACAGGTTACCACCTCTCGATCGAGACAGCGACGCTCCCTGCAGGGACGTATTTTGTCTGGATCACTGGGGAGGAAGGGGAAGCAATACTCGTCCCGATCACGGTCGGGCCTTGAGCAAACCGGGCTATTCCCCAATGATCTTGCCGAGGACGCGTTTCTTGCGGCGGCCGTCGAACTCGCCGTAGAAGATCTGCTCCCACGGCCCGAAGTCGAGTTTCCCCTCGGTAATCGCGATAACCACTTCGCGCCCCATCACCTGTCGCTTCAGGTGAGCATCCCCGTTATCCTCGCCGGTGTCGTTGTGCCGATAGCGGGAGATCGGTTCGTGCGGGGCGAGCTCTTCTAGCCAATCCTCGTAGTCTGCGAGGAGCCCGCGCTCATCGTCATTGATGTACACGCTCGCGGTGATGTGCATCGCGTTCACCAGGCATAGACCCTCCCTTATCCCGCTCTCGGCGAGAGCCTCCTTTACCTCACGCGTGATATTGATGAACGCACGCCTGGTCAGGATCTCGAACCATACTAATCGTTGCAAAATTATTGGTAACGTCCCAAAGGTGTCGGGTAGGTTGCGGAAGCGCACCTGGTCCTGTTTACTTGCGATTTAGAACCAAACGCGACAAACAGGAGGAACCCAGGTGCGCAACGAATTATACATGAAGTTAGTCGGGTGTCTATCA
>JAUWNQ010000106.1 GCA_030612565.1 Candidatus Bipolaricaulota bacterium
CCAACATCCAGAAACTCGATCCCAAGGCGATGAGCAAGCATTGTCGCATCATCCCTGCTCTCCTGCGAGGTGATCTCGCTCGGGAGGAAGACCGCGGTTACCTTCTCCTTTCCAAGGGCCTCGACAGCCAGGGCGGCGATCAGGGCAGAATCAATCCCACCGGAAAGACCGATGATGACACGCGAAAAACCGTTCTTAGCCAGATAATCGTGGATCCCAACGACGATAGCACGCCGGATCGACTCGATCTCGGGCTGGGGTTGGGGCTGGGGCGCGATGGGGGCGAGCTTTTCCGTATCGAGGATGAATAGCCCCTCGTCAAAGCATGGGGCTTGGTAGAGAGGGTCTCCGCTCGGTCCTACGATGAAGCTCCCTCCGTCGTAGACGAGCTCGTCCTGTGCGCCGACGAGGTTGACATAGACAAGCGTTACTCCGTTCTCCACCGCGCGACGAGAAGCCAATCGGCGGAGGATGGCCCCTTCCCCGACGAAGAAGGGCGAGGCTGAGATGTTGATCACCCAGTCCGCGCCCAGGCTTGCCTGGGTGTCGGTCGGTCCGTCATCGATCCACAGATCCTCGCCGATGTTGATCCCGAGGCGCATCCCTTGGAACTCGAAGACCTGCGCGCCGGGAGCGGGGGTGAAATAGCGCTCCTCGTTGTGCACATCGAACGTGGGGAGCATGAGTTTCGCCTCCTCCCCAACCAGGGCTCCATCGACGAAGAGGAACGCGCTGTTGAAGAGGTCGATTCCAGCACCGTCACTCAGGGAGGAACGGTCGACTAGGTTCGATCGTCCTTTCTTCACCCGGGAGGAAAAGCCACCAACAATGACGCCGATCCCCTCTGAGGCGCGCGCGATCTCGCCAAGTACGCCTTCCATCTTTTCGGTGAATCCTGACCGCCAGAGGAGGTCGAGCGGGGGGGACCCGCAGATGGCGAGTTCGGGGAAGACGACGAGATCGCAGCCTGCCTTGCGAGCCTTCTCTATGTAAGAAAGGATCACCTGCAGGTTCCGGTCGATCGCTCCGAGGTGAGGGTTGATCTGGGCGAGTCCAAGGTGCATGACTGGATTATAGATCGCTCCTGATTGCGGTTCCACCTTTCCGATCGCGGGGATGGCTTTCGATGAGCCGACCGAGATTCTCCATCCCCTTGGGATCGAGGCGTGCAATCTCCCCTGACGCAAGCCCGGCGAGCTTCACCGGACCGATCGCCACTCGGCGCAGTCGGACGACCTTAAGGTCGAAGTGGGCAAAGAGGCGTTTGACTTCGTGTTTCTTCCCCTCCGCCAGCGCGAGGACGGCATATGCACGACTGTTACTCATCTCCCCGTCACTGATGCGCAGGGTCTCTCCTCCTCCTTCCTCCACTCCGCGTTGCATCTCGTGGAAGATCCTCTTCATATCACGCGACGGTGGGAAGAGTCGAACGAAGACGTGGTAGACCTTCTTCACCTGGTAGCGAGGATGGGTTAGGTGTTCGACTAGGTCTCCGTAATTCGTCAAGAGAACGAGCCCTTCGGAGTCTTGATCGAGGCGACCGGCCCAGGAATATCCGATGAATCCCTCGCTGCGGAGGATACGGCCGACAGTGTTCCCGCAGTGCGGATCGTCGTGGCTGCACAACACACCGATCGGTTTGTAGTATCGATAGACTCGGTGCTCCGGCTCCAGCAGGCTCAACGGGTGTCCGCGCAAACGGAGCTCTTCAAGGGTTCTCATCTCGATCGCGAAGAAAGGATCCTCGACAAGGTGGCCATTTACCTCCACCTCGCCAGCGGCGATCACCTCCTGCGCCTTGCGCCGCGAGAGGCCGGCCTGCTCCTGCACCACGCGCCATAGTTTCACTATTCCTTCTCTATCCATGTCGATAAGAGATACACGTATTTGGCGGCGGGGTCAACCCGGATAGCCTCGTTTGCGGCCTCGACCGAGCGAAATGTTTCAATTCTTCGTCTCCTCGCGCATAATAGGAAGATCTTTTGTCAGAAAGGGGAGAGATGCGTTTTTCGATCGACCAGATTCCTTTAGGAGACAGACGATTACGCGCGTTCGTCGCGGTTCCGTGGCAACTCTATCGGGGGGACCCAAACTGGACACCGCCACTTCGTGCCGACCTCCTCGGGAGCCGCACCTTGCGGATCACCGGTCTTCTCACCCCGTCTCATCCCTATCACCAGGAAGCCGAGGTAACGCACTTCCTCGCACACAATGGCAAGCATCTCCTCGGGCGCGTCTCTGCCGCGGTCAACCATCGCTACAACGATTACTACAACGCCAATATCGGGTTCTTTGGATTCTTCGAGACGATCGAGGACTTCACGGTGGCGAAGGATCTCCTCGACCACGCCCGCGATTGGTTGAAGGAGAAGGGGATGGATTCGATGCGCGGATCGGGTGGCTACTCCACCGCGACCCACGAGTCGCACCAAGGGATTCTCGTCGCCGTATTCGACTCCCCTCCGCCGGTGGAACTGACGCACAATCCCCCTTACTACGGGGAGTTTCTCGCGCGCTACGGGCTGACAAAGGCGAAGGACTATTACGCTTACTGGATCGATATCTCGAACAAACCGAACGAAAGGCTGGAGCGGCTGGTCGCCGGTGCCAATGCACGACGGCGGATCGAAACCCGGGAGATCGACCTCTCGCACACGCGGGAGGAGGTCGATCAAATCGTCGCGATCTACAACGAGGCGTGGGCGAAGAACTGGGGGTTCCTCCCTCTCACCGATGCCGAGGCAGTGGCGATGGCCGACAGCCTGAAGCTCGTTGCCGATCCTGGACTGATGCGTTTCGCGTACGTGGACGGTGAGCTCGCCGCGGTCCTGGGGGCGCTCCCCGACCCCAATATTCCCTTTCAACCCCACTGGAATAGGTTCCGCGATAGCGACTTCGTTCGTGTCGCACGATTATTGCGCACCCGACGCCATATCCCACGCACCCGCCTGATGTTCTTCGGGATCCGCCCCAAGTTCCGCAGGCTGGGGGTCGATGCCGTCCTATTCTACGAGGTTCTTGCCTACGCGCTCAAACACGGCTATCGTTCCTGCGAGCCGTCGATGCTCCTCGAGGATAACGCCCTCATCCTGCGAGCCTCGGAGGCGATGGGCGGACGGCAATACAAGACGTGGCGCATCTACGAGATGGTGCTGGAAGATTGAACGGGAGACCGTATGATTGATAGATTAAAGCATCGGTGGATTATTAAACCGTGCGAAATAGGTTTGACATTGTTGTATCCGTGTGATATACTTTTTCATTATGAAACACGATGCATGTAAGCTGACTCACAAGGAATTGACTGAATTAAGGAAACGAGGGGGAGCCAGCGTCCAAGCGGGGGAGAGTCCTGAAGTCGTTGCCCGTGTCTTTGGCATTTCCCGCATGACCATCTACAATTGGTTAGCTCTTTATCGGCGTGGGGGATGGCATGCCCTTGATGCCAAGAAACGTGGTGGACGCCCCCCGAAGTTGGACGCCAAGGCCATA
>JAUWNQ010000143.1 GCA_030612565.1 Candidatus Bipolaricaulota bacterium
CGCGGAAACACCAGTGGTAATCGGGGTGATGGATTTCCGGTTCATCGGTGGGAGCATGGGGTCGGTGATGGGGGAGCAGATCTGCCATGGGATGGAGGAGGCGATCGTCCGCCGCGTGCCGTTCATTCTCATCTCCTCCTCAGGCGGGGCACGAATCCAGGAGGGGATCTTCTCCCTCTTGCAGATGGCAAAGACCACGGCGGTACGTGCCAAGCTCGCCGCGAAACACCTCCCGTTCATCTCGGTGATGACTTACCCCACCTCGGGGGGAGTGGAAGCGTCGATTGCCAGCCTGGGGGACGTCATCATTGCCGAGAAGGGAGCGATGATCGGGTTTGCCGGGCGCCGTGTGATCCAGAATACTATTGCCGAGGAGCTTCCGAAGAACTATCAGACCGATTCCTTTGCCCTCGAACACGGGTTCATCGATCGGGTCGTCAAGAGGGAGAACCTGCGCGGGGAACTGGAAACAGTGCTTGGGTTCTTTGTGGAGGGAGAATGAGCGACGAGCGAACGCTTGACCTGTTAGAAGCGAAGATCCTGGAGCTGCGTGAGCTCAACAAGGTCGATGGGATCGATCTCACGACCGAGATCGAGCGGCTGGGGAAGAAGCTCGCGTCGATGCGCAAGGACCTCTACGCAAATCTGAGCGATTGGGAGCGGGTTAAGCTCGCTCGCCACCCCAAGCGTCCCTACGCGCTCGACTACATCGAGGAGGTCTTCTCCGATTTCTACGAGCTGCATGGGGACCGACTCTGCGGGGATGATCGTGCCCTGTTGGCTGGCCTTGCCAAGCTGGATGGGCAATCGATCGTTATTATCGCTCAGCAGAAGGGACGTTCCACGCAGGAGAACAAGGAACGCTACTTCGGAATGACACGCCCGCAAGGGTACCGAAAGGCGCGAAGAGTGATGGCCCTTGCCGAGAGATTCGCATTCCCGGTGATCACCCTGATCGACACCCCGGGGGCTTATCCCGGGTTGGAATCCGAGAAGGCGAACATCGGAGGAGCGATCGCGCAGAACCTGGTAGCAATGGCGGAATTACGCGTCCCGACGATCGCCATTGTCATCGGTGAAGGGGGATCGGGCGGGGCACTGGCGATTGGAGTGGCCGATCGCATACTGATGCTCGAAAACTCGATCTACTCTGTGATCAGCCCCGAGGGAGCGGCCGCAATACTGTGGAAGGAGAAGGAGCGGGTCAAGGAGGCGGCAGCGTCGCTTAACCTGACAGCCCCCCACCTCCTCGACCTAGGAGTGATCGATGAGGTTATCCCGGAGCCCCTTGGCGGAGCGCACAAGGATCTGCCGCAGACGGCCTCTGCGTTGAAGGAACGCCTCATTCACCACCTCACGACCCTCTGTGCGGAGCCAGTTGAAGCACTGCTCGCCACTCGCTATCAGCGCTACCGTTCGGTAGGGCGGTACCGCACTCTCGATGGGTGACAGGATTCGGGATTAACGGATTCCTTTCTCGGCTCCTCACGCTCCAGGCAAGGTACGGGACAGAGAGATCTCGTTTCCCGTCAATTTTTCCTGGCTTCGGCTTTTCTTGGCGTTCTTTGCGTCTTGGCGAGAAGCACAAGCATCTTACCGCAGAGGGCGCAAAGATCGCTAAGAAAGGCCATACGCGTGGGGGAACGCGGAGAGAGCGTGGGGTCTGACGTTGTTTCTTGCGTGGAGGACACAGGCCTCTTCTTCTGGAGAGGATTGAGCCATGCAAGAAACAAGGTCTGACACCAAGCGCCCGTTCGTCAATTTTTTCTGTCGTCGGCTTTTCTTGGCGTTCTTTGCGTCTTGGCGAGAAGCACAAGCATCTTACCGCAGAGGGCGCAGAGATCGCTAAGAAAGGCCATAACTCTTGAGTTCCAAGCATCTTGTTCTCTTTTCCATTTGTGCTTTTCTTGGCGTTCTCTGCGTCTTTGCGAGAGATACAGGCTTTTCCTCTCTTGCCACGCTCATCGTTTGAGTCTTTCTCTGGGGTACCTTGCCTTAACCGTGAGGAACCACTGTTGCAAGCGATCACCCCTTGCGGAATGTAGAAGGAACGGGTATAAAAAGTAACTACAACGGAGGGTGATCACAATGGCGTTTTACGGCGGAGAGCGACTCAGGGAGATCTATCAACAGGCGCAGAACGAGGGGTACGCATTCATGGCGAACAACATCGCCGAGACGAACATCCTCATCGGTCTTCTCGATGGGTATGCGGAGCGCCGCTCCGATTTGGTCGTACAGGTGAGCCCAGGAGCGGCAAAGTTCGCCGGCGGAGGGGATAAGCTCGCCGGGCTACGCAGCCTCTCCTACCAGGTGCGAGAGCTTGGGAATCATTACCCGATCGGCGTCTTCTTGAACCTCGATCACTTCACCGTTGGTGAGATGAATCTGATCAAGGAGGCAATCGAGAACAAACTCGTCTCCTCGATCATGATCGACGCCTCCAAGGAGGATTTCGAGGAGAACGTGCGCATCAGCCGCAAAGTCGTAGATATGGCAGAAGGGAGCGGGATCTTGATCGAAGCGGAGCTCGGGAAGATCAAGGGAGTAGAGGATGAGATCGCCTCGGATGAGGCGTTCTACACCGACCCCGATGAGGCAGTCGAGTTCATCGAACGCACCGGTGCCGACCTGTTAGCAATCTCGGTGGGAACCCAGCACGGAGTCTCCAAGGGGCGCGATGTCGTCCTGCGTACCGATATCGCGAAGAAGATCCGCGATCGACTCGCGGAGAGCAGACACCCTGTTCCGCTTGTCCTCCACGGAACCTCCGGGCTCCTCGCCGCACAGATCGAGGAGATCATCCGCTACGGAATCTGTAAGTTGAACAAGGATACGCGGTACCAGTACGAGTACGCGCGCACGGCCTACGATTTTTAC
>JAUWNQ010000141.1 GCA_030612565.1 Candidatus Bipolaricaulota bacterium
CGCGGGCAGGCCAAAGGCATCCCACCCCATCGGGTTCAGGATGTCGTACCCGCGCATGATGTAGAACCTGGTCACCACGTCCCCGATGATGTAGTTCCGCCCGTGCCCCACGTGGAGCGAGCCGGACGGGTAGGGGAACATGTTGAGGTAGTAGAACTTCTCCTCCGTCTCCTCGGTCTTCGCCCGGAAGACCCCTCTCTCGCGCCAGAAGTCGCGCCAGCGATCTTCGATCGCTCTAAAGTCGTACTTTTCCGTGTATTGGCCTACCATAACGTCAGATCTCCTCGTGCCAGTCTCTCCGCCTCTTCCAACAGGTTTAATACGTCCTTCCTCTCCCTCATCTCACAGTAGATCCGCAGGATCGGTTCGGTCCCCGAAGCGCGGAAGAGGAGCCACCCCTCGTCGAAGCGCAGCTTGATCCCATCCATCGTTTCAACCGCGATCACTCGGCGATTGCCAAAGCGTTCCGGCGGGTTCTCGCGGAGCCGGACGACGACCTCCAAACGCTCTTCCACCTTGAGATCGCGGCGTTGGTAGACGCGCGGCCCGTACTTATCGAAGAGCGACTGCACGAGCTCGCTCGCTGGCCTCCCGGCGCTGGCCACGATCTCCGAGAGGAGGATGGAATGAAGAACGCCGTCCCGCTCGGGAATGTGCCCTTGGATGGCGATGCTCCCACTCTCCTCGGCCCCGATCAGGACGTCGCCGCGCTTGAGGATCTTCTCGCAGTGGTGCTTGAACCCGATCGGGACGACGATCTGTGTCAGGCCGTAGTCCTCGCACATATCGCGCGCCATGTCGGTGAGGTTGAACGCGGTGATCACCGACCCACGCAGGCCGCGCTCTCTGACGAGGTAGCGTAGGATGAGGGCGAAGGTGCGGTGGGCGTCGATGAACCCTCCCTTCTCGTCCATCGCCGAGATCCGATCCCCGTCCCCATCGGTAACAACCCCGAGCAGCGGTTTCCCCCGGCGGCGCAGCGAGGCGATCACCGCCCTCAGTGGGACCAGGTTCTCCTCGATCGGCTCGGGCTTCTTCCCCCCGAAGAGAGGGTCGTGACGCCCGCGGATATTAGTGTAGGGGACCCCGTACTCGCCGAGGAGCTGGGATACATACCCTTGCGCCGAGCCGTACATGGAGTCGATGACGACGTGCACCGGCGACGCAATGAGTCGATCAGGATCGACCAGCGTGCGCACCTTCTCCAGGAATGGGGTCTTCAGATCGACCTCTTCGATCGCCCCTTTCGGGGAGTGGGGGACAGGCGGGGTGTGAGGAAGGAACGACTCCACACCAGAGGTCACCTCGCCCGGTGCAGAACCGCCGTATTCGGCCTTGTACTTGATCCCGTTATCGGTAGCAGGGTTGTGGCTGGCAGTGAACATGATCCCCGCTGCCACGTTTCGATCGACCACCGCGTAGGAGAGGGCGGGGGTAGGGATCGGCGCGTCCGAAACCGCGACAGGAATCCCGCTATCGTGCAGCACGCGTGCGAAGTAGTGCGCAAACTCCCGCGACAGGAAGCGCATGTCGTAGCCGACGACGACCCCATCCACGGCCGGACGGTAGGGAGAGCCCCAATCGCGATAGATCGCGAGGTCCTTTCGCTTCTCATCGAGGAGGAACCGCGCCGTCGCCTGGGCCACGCGCGCCACATTGTCGAACGTGAACTCCCGCGCTATACCAGCACGCCACCCGTCAGTCCCGAACTTTATTTCGCTTCCGCCGCCTCGACTTCCTTTTTTTTCCACGTTGCTCTCCTATGCGTACCCGCGAGTGGACGTTGATGCGCTGCACGTTCTCCGGGAGGATGAGGTCCTCCCGAACGAGGATCTCAGCCAGCAGCTTGTAGGGAATGGAAGTTTCGACCCAGACCGAGTCGCTATCGATCACCCCGTTCTTAACCATCAAGTGGGGGATCGCCTTCTCCACCGCCTGCTTGTACCGCAGGAGCATCTCCTCGGCTGTCAATCCTTCTGTCGTCTCATTCACCGGAACCCTCGCCCTCTTTCCTTTTGTATAGCGCAATCACTGCCCCGATGATAGCACAGCCTGACTCAGCTTGTAAAGGGGAGGTCTTCCTCGCTGCAAGTTCTTCGTTTTACGCCCCGAATTCATAAGGATCGCGTTTTGTGGGAGGAGATCGGGTATGGTACAATCGCTTCTCAATCCTCTTCCATAGGGAGATACTGAATTTGCGAAAACTCATTATCGTAGTCGTCTTTCTTTTCTTAACTCTGGTGGCTTTCGCCGGTGAGGAGAAACTCTCTCCCACCCTACGCCAGATCCTGGCGCGGGCGGAAAGCGAGAATGCCATCGATCTATCCGCCTACGCGCCTTCGATGGCGGTCTTCAACAGCAAGGGGTTGATCCGCTTTCCCGTCCTTCCAGGAGAAGAGAGCGGAGATCGCCTTGGGGTTCTGGTGAAGGTGATCCACCCGTTCTGGGGATCGAGCTTCCTCGGTCTTCCGGTTGCGGTCTCCACGGGGACGATCCTCGGAATACGGGTGACGCTCGCCGAGTTGCTTACCCTCGTTGCCTCGCCGGATGTGATCTACGTGGAGCCATCCTGGAAGACAGAGCCGAAGCTCGATACGAGCCTCCCCGCGATTGGGGCCGACCGCGTGCACGCACAAGCGCCGCCGATACTCGGGGAGGACGTGATCATCGGTGCGGTAGATACGGGGATCGATTACATGCACCTTGATTTTCGCTACGATTCAGACGGGGACGGCATAGAGGAGTCTTCGCGCATCACCTCGATCTTGGACCAGACGGGGGGCTTCTTCGGGACGACCTACAGTAATGGGGATATCGAGAGCGACCTCGCCCTCGGACTCGGGTCGAACGAGGGGATCGTCCGTCAGCGGGACAGCGACGGCACGGTACGCACGTGATGGGGATCGCCGTTGGGG
>JAUWNQ010000146.1 GCA_030612565.1 Candidatus Bipolaricaulota bacterium
GTTGCTTACAGCACCGCGGTGATGAAGGCGGTCGAGCATAACCTGGCGCAGGTCGACCCAGCCCGGTTCGGGATCACCGTGGGGGTGACCGGGTCTTACGCGTTCAACGCGGAGACGAACTTCGTTATCAACGCCGACATGCTGCGCACGACGATCATCTCCTCGGTCGGGGTTCTCGTCATTTTCTTCCTCGCGTTCGGATCGATCTTCTACAGTGTCATCGCGGTGATCCCCTTGTTGATCAGCGTGGTGTTGACTATGGCGTGGGCGAAGTTCGCCGTTGGCGGGTTCAACCTCGTAACCTCGTTCCTCCCGGCGCTCGTCCTCGGTTTGGGGATCGACTACGGGATTCACCTGATCTCACGCTACGCTGAGGAGAGGAGTAGGGGGAGTTCCCTCAACCGGGCACTGTACACGGCTGTGCTCCAGAAAGGGGAAGCCTCGGCTCTAGCGGCAATCACAACCTCAATCGTCTTCCTCGGCCTTCTCTTCTCCCGGTCCCGCGCTTTGTTCGATATGGGAGTGATCACCGGCATGGGTGTGATCATCGCCTTTCTCGTCACTATCTTTCTCCTTCCTGCCCTAATCACCCTTTTTCACTTCCTGTTCCGGTTTCACCACCGGGAGAGCGTGATCAACTACGCCCCGCACCTTGCAAGCTACTTCCGGGCTGTGACCGCGAAGGGGCGCGCGATACTCGTCATCCTCCTCGTCCTTACCTTCTTTATCGCCTTTCAGGCGGCGCAGACACGGTTCATCTTCTCGAGTAGGGATATGATCCCAACCGTGAAGAGCCAACAGGTTCTAAACGATATTCTGACCTACTTTGGCGAGGAGGGTACCCGAATCGGAAACTACTTCACCTTCTTCGCCTCCTCCGAAGAGGAACTCTCCCGGGTGGTCGAACACCTGGAGACGAGCGACATGGTCATAAGGATCGAATCCGCGAAGCAGCTCCTCCCGGTCAACTTGTCGGAGCAACAGCAGGTGTTGAACAACCTGAACATCGGGGCGTACATCGATCAGCTGGATCTTCTCGATCAGAACCTTGCCGAACGTGCCTCGGCGCAGGCACAGATCCGCACCTTGCTAACCCAGTTCAGCTTCTTGCAGTACGTGGCGTCGCTGAACGGCGGGGTTGATATCGCCCTTTCGAGCAACGCGATCCAGAAACAACTGCGAGAGATACATGAACAACTGGGCGCGCTGGATGTCTCAGCGGCGCGGGCGAAGATCCTCGCTCTTCGGGATACGCTCGCCGCATTCGATCGACACCTTGCGCAGGCCCGCGATCTTCCTCCGGTCGCGACCCTCCTGCGCGATATCTTAGAGAGCCTCCCTGATGGGATTCGCTCCCGATACCTGGCCCCAAACGGCGATTACATCATCCAAGCACGGATGACACCGGATATCTATAAGGCGGAGAAGATGGACGAATTCGATGCGTTCGCCTCTTCCTTCTCGGATAAGTACTTTGGAATGCCCCTCGTTGCCAGACAGCTTCAGGACTATATGAAGCGGGATTTCCTCGTGTCGACTGCGTTGGCGGCTCTCTTAATAACCCTGACCCTGTGGCGCAGCCTGAGAGGAGGGATGCGTGCACTCCTCGCGGCCTCCCCTCTTATCCTGGGGTACATCTGGATGCTTGGCGGGATGCGGCTTTTGCAGATCGATTTCAATTTCATCAACATCACGATCTCCCCGCTCCTGATCGGGATCGGGGTAGATAACGGTATTCATATCATACATCGATACATGGAGGAACAGAGGATCAACCTGGAGGGGGCGGTCGAGCGTGGAGGGCGGATGACTGCGGCCGCGGTGCTGGTCACCTCGCTGACGACGATGCTCGTCTTTGGGAGTCTCCTATTCGCCCGTACACCGGGGTTGCGCATCCTGGGGGTCTCTGCCCTTCTCGGGATCGGGTTCACCCTCGCATTCAGCCTTCTCTTCCTCCCCGCCGCACTGCATGTCGAAGGGGGAAAACGGGTATAATGAGGATCGGTGGGGTTGCGAGAGTGAAACCCGCAAGAGGGGAGTGAGGGAACGATGGGATTAATGGGCTATATTGGACTTGGCCTCAGTATACCGGCGGCGCTCGCCTTGGGGTATCTCTTAGGGAGGATACCGCGCAAACATAAGGAGGAGATCCTTCTACAGGAAGCGCAGGAAGAGGCGGACGCGCTGAAACAGGAGAAGGTCCTGGAAGGACAGCAGGAGGCCCAAAAGCTGCGTGACGAGATGGAAAAGCGCGCCAAGCGCCGCGAGGAGGAATTTGCGCGCATGGAGGAGAGGATTCTCCAACGTGAGGACCGCCTGGGAAAGAAATCTAACTACCTCGAACAGATCGAGGACTCGCTGCGCAAGGATGAGGAGGAACTGGAGCACCTGAAGGAGAGTGGGATCCATCTCCTCACCGAGGGGAAGAGGCGCCTGGAACAGATAGCTGGTTGGAGTCAGCAGGAGGCTCGTGATCACCTGCTGAAGTTGGTCGAGGCCGACTCACAACGCTTCTTCTCTCGCAAGGTGGAGGAGGTTGAGCGTCGGACCAAGGAGGAGGCGGAGCAACGCGCGGCCCGGATCCTTGCCACGGCCGTGCAACGCTACGCCGCTGAATATGTCGAGGAGCATACCGTCAGCTCAGTCCCCATCCCCTCGGAGGAGTTCAAGGGGCGGATCATCGGACGCGAGGGGCGGAACATCAAGACCTTCGAGGCCCTTACCGGGGTCGAACTCCTCGTCGATGATACGCCGGAGATGGTCGTCCTCTCCTGCTTCCACCCCCTGCGACGCGAGGTAGCGCGGATGTCCCTCGCCCGTCTCATAGAGGATGGGAGGATCCACCCTGCTCAGATTGAAGAG
>JAUWNQ010000113.1 GCA_030612565.1 Candidatus Bipolaricaulota bacterium
AGGGTGAGGGGGCGCAGGCGCTCGCCTTCACCAGCAGCGAGGATCACGCCCTTCATCGGTCCATCTCCGCGAGGATATGCTCGACCGCTTCAGGTAGATCGGCGACCCGCAGATCGGGCTCGACCTCGTAGCGCTCATCGCTCCCTCCAAGGCCGGTTGCAACGAGGATCGTGCGGCACCCCGCGCGTTTGCCGGCAAGGATGTCCCCGGTGGCGTCACCGACGAGGTAAGAGGCTTCAAGGTCGATTCCGTGCTCGTCCCGTGCCTTCTCGAACATCCCGATCTCTGGCTTGCGGCAGGGGCAGTCACGCAGGAACTCAGGGACGGTCGCCTCGGGATGGTGCGGACAGTAGTAGATCGCGTCGAGGCGCGCTCCGCACACGAAGAGCTCACGACGCAAGCGGACGTGGATCTCTTCGAGATCGGAGAGGGTGAGGTGCCCCTTTGCTATCCCGGCCTGGTTGGTCACCACAATCACCTGAATCGAAGCAGCGTTCAATCGGGCGATCGCCTCGCCCGCCCCAGGGATGAGGACAAGGTCCTCTGCCCGGTTCAGGTACTCATGCTGCTCGAGGATCACCCCATCGCGATCGAGAAAGACGGCTCTCTTATTCATCTCTAGGTCAGCGGACGACTATGCTCACCATCTTCTCGGGGATGGCGACCACCTTAACAATCTCTTTCCCCGCGATCCGCTTCTCGACCTCCGGCGAGGTCAATACGGCCTCCTTGAGCGCTTCGGGGTCACGACTCGTCGTGATGGGGAAGGTCAAGCGGGTACGTACCTTCCCGTTGATCTGCACTGGGATCTCGACCGTCTCCTCCTCGATCGCCTCCGGGGCGAACGCGGGCCACGCATGAGCGAGGACCGCATCCTCAGCACCATTGGTGTGCCCGATCCGCCGCCACATCTCCTCGCAGACGAACGGGGTGAATGGCGAGTGGACGAGGATCAACCCCTCGATCACCTCCCTCACCAGAGCGTCGTCCTCTCCCTCTTTCACATACTCGGTGAGGCCGTTTGTCAGCTCCATGATCGCCGAGACGGCCGTGTTGAAGTTGAACCGTCCCTCGATGTCCTCGGTCACCTTCTTCACGGTGCGGTGGTAACGCCGCCACAAGGATTTTCCTGCCTCATCGAGGCCAGTTGGATCGAACGGTTGGGATACTGTAGCGACACGTTCCGCCTGCGAGATCACCAGCGTCCAGACGCGATTTAAGAAACGGAACGATCCGCGCACCCCCTCCTTCGCCCACTCGATGTCGCGATCGGGCGGCCCCATGAACAGGGTGTACAGCCGCTCGGTGTCTGCACCATACTTGTCGATGATCTCCTCAGGGGCGACCACGTTCTTCTTCGACTTGCTCATGGAGAAGTTCGCCGTCTCGATCGCCGCGCCGCAGTGAGGGCAGGAACCATCCTTCACCTCGTGCGGATAGAGCCAGCCGTGCTCTGGGCAGCGATAAGCGGTGTGGCAGACCATCCCCTGGGTGAACAGGCGGGCGAACGGCTCACCGAAATCGAGGTAGCCCATATCCTGCAGCGCCTTGGTGATGAACCGCGAGTAGAGGAGGTGAAGAATCGCGTGTTCCACTCCCCCGACATACTGATCGACCGGGAGCCAGCGGTTGACGTCCTCCACGACGAACGGGCCTTCCTCGTACCGCGAGGAGATGAAACGGAGGTAGTACCAGGAGGAATCGACGAAGGTATCCATCGTATCGGTATCGCGCATCGCTGGCCCGCCACACCGCGGACAGGTCGTTTCTGCATACCCCGGGATATCGGCCAGGCCCATCTTCCCGATGAACTCGACATCGGGGAGGAGGACGGGTAAGTCCTTCTCCGGGACGGGAACGATCCCACACTTCTCACAGTAGATGATAGGGATCGGCGCGCCCCAGTAGCGCTGCCGCGAGATCAACCAATCGTGCAACCGGTAGTTGATCGCGCCGCGTCCCTTCCCCGTCTCCTCGATCCACGCGGTCACGCGATCCTGCGCCTCCGAGCCCGCGGTCCCACTGAACCGGCCGGAGTGGACCATCGTTCCGCGCTCGGCGTGCAGGAGGAGATCGCTATAGAAGGGGAAGGCCGAGAACCTCTCCATCACGGTGTGCACGTCTGTCAGGGTCGGATCAAGCTTCTTCATCCGGGCAAGGATCTCGCAATCGGATGAAGCGGAATCGAGGTCGCGGACACCATCCTCGAAGATTACGGCGAAGCGTGATCCGATGACTTCGCTGAAGCGGTCGGGCAGCAGGTGCGCCTGCGCGATTTCGAGGTAGCGCTCGACCTGCCTCTTCTCCAGGGAGATCTCTAATCCATTATTGATTTCTTTCACGGGGATACCGGCATCGTGAAGAGCATCAACAAACCCAACCCTCATCGTCTCTACAGGAACGAACGATCGGGTGCACCCGTAGCCTGTAGGAGGCTCGATCACCGGGATGATCGACAGGCCGAACTTGATGGCAAAGGCAAAGTCGCGCTCGTCGTGAGCAGGGACGGCCATGATCGCGCCGGTCCCGTAGGTCATCAGGACGTAGTCGGCGATCCACACCGGGATCTTCTCATCGTTCACCGGGTTGATCGCGTACCCGCCGGTGAAGATGCCGGTCTTCTCGCGTTCGGTCGAGGCGCGCTCCACCTCGGTCTGCCGGCTCGCCTGCTCGCGGTAGGCCTCAACAGCCGAGCGCTGTCCGTTCGTTGTCAGGCAATCGACAAGCGGGTGCTCCGGGGCGAGGACCATGAACGTCGCCCCCCACAGGGTGTCCGGGCGGGTGGTGAAGACTGTGATCGGATCGCCAGCTTCAGTGGTGAAGACGACTTCGGCGCCTTCAGAGCGGCCGATCCAGTTCTCCTGCATCTTCTTCACGTTCTCCGGCCAACCGGTGAGTTCCTTCAGGTCGTCCAACAGGCGGTCGGCATAGGCAGTGATTTTGAAGAACCACTGTTCCAGGATCTTCTTCTGCGCCGCGGTGCCGCAGCGCTCACAGGCCCCAGCGACGACCTGCTCGTTCGCGAGTACGGTGTCGCAGGTGGGGCAGTAGTTGACCATCGCCTTCTCCTTGTAGGCGAGTCCGTGCTCGTAGAGCTTGAGGAAGAGCCACTGCGTCCACCTGTAATAGTCGGGGAGGCAGGTCGTGATCTCCCGATCCCAGTCGTACTCGATCCCCCAGGCGCGGAACTGTTCCTTAGCGGAGGAGATGTTGTTAAGGGTCCAGTCGCGTGGGTGGATCCCCCGCTCGATCGCCGCGTTCTCCGCGGGCAGGCCAAAGGCATCCCACCCCATCGGGTTCAGGATGTCGTACCCGCGCATGATGTAGAACCTGGTCACCACGTCCCCGATGATGTAGTTCCGCCCGTGC
>JAUWNQ010000058.1 GCA_030612565.1 Candidatus Bipolaricaulota bacterium
CCTCGCTTCATGCTCATCTTGTATGAGACAACTCTGTTGTTTGACGTAGTCGCCTCGGGGAACTAGAATTCATTAATGAGTTATACAAAGGAGTGATGATCATCGCTAAGGTACTGCTTACGAAAACGATCGA
This sequence comes from Candidatus Bipolaricaulota bacterium, assembly GCA_030612565.1. Next base: position 134 of record JAUWNQ010000058.1, read on the forward strand.
GTCTTTAGGTTCTGTCGGTGAGGTGGTCGATGTGGCGGATGGGTACGCGCGGAACTACCTCTTCCCAAAGCGGCTTGCTGCGGCACCGACCGAACATAATATCGCACGCTACGCCAAGGAAAGAGCCGCTCACGCGGCGGCGATCGAGGAACGCGAGGAGAAGGCAAGGAGGCTGCGCGACGTGCTCGCCAATCGTACTCTCGTCTTCGTTCGCAAGGCGCACGATGATGACCGGCTGTACGGTTCGGTGCGCGCGGAGGATATTGTCTCCAAAATCGAGGAGGAGATCGGAGAGCACATCGAGGTCTCACGTTTGCAGATGGAACACTCGATTGAAACCTTGGGGGCACACGCGGTGACGATCGGCCTGTACAAGGACATCACGGTAGAGGTCCGGGTCCGCGTGGATGGAGAGGCTAGCCCCAAGGAGACGAGTCTCAAGGAGGAATAACCCGCATGAGAAGCGGGTGGCTGTTAGCTATTGCTGCAATCTGCGTCCTCGTCGTCGCGCTCGGGATGAGCGGTGGCGAGGTTCCTTTGAGGGTCAATGGCGATCTGGTCTCCCTCACTCATCCTCTGCTGCAAGAGGCTGGTCAATGGCTGGTTCCGTTACGCGAATTCGGACTTAGATTGGGGGTCGAAGCGGCTTACAGCGAGGAGGAGAACTCGATTTGCGTTCGCTGGGGCGATGGGAAGGTCTTCTTTCCCACCGATCATTTTCCCCTCTACGGAGGGATCTACTACATCCCTCTCGATGAACTGATCGATATCGTCGGAGCTGAGCTACACACGATCGGCGACGAGATCTACATCGAGACCGATCTCCAGCATCTAATCTCGCTCGAAACGACCGCAGACCGGGTGATCGCCCAATTCGATGGTTTTGTCCCGTACGAGACGGTCGAGGCGAGATCGGGGACGATTCACCTGCGGTTCTATCACTGTGCTCTTGCCACCGTGCCCCGTCAGGTCGCCCTCACCGGGGGAGCGATCACCTCTGCCACGTTGGGGACCTCCACCAGCCAGAGCATCGATCTCATCATCGAGATATCGGGCACTTCCCTCCCGCAGACCAAGCGCTTCGAGACGCCTGGCTTCTACTCTGTATCGCTCACCTTCGATCATCAACCGCTCGTCGAGGCAGAGGTGGAGATCCTTCCGCATGTGACCTACCACGAAATCGAGACGGATCTCGGCGAGGGTCCGGTGAAGATCAACTACCTGTACGTGGAGGACTGGCGCGAGCACTACCGCTTGGTCCCCACGATCTCCGAGGGAGGGCTCGGGACCCTCTCTTCCCTGAAGGAGATGGCACTCTCTCATAGCGCGCGTGCGGCGATCAATGCCAACTTCTTCGACCCTGCAACGGGAATCCCAATCGGGCTCCTCATCATAAACGGGCAGGCTCTGAGCTCAAACTATGCGCGGCGCGCGGCGTTAGGGATCGACCTATTTGGGCGGTTGACGTTCTTCAATCCGGCTGCCTCCTTCTACCTCCGCGTCGGCGAGGAGAAGATCCCTCTCGACGACGTGAATCGGTCGATCAAGGCGGACGAACTCGTCGCCTACACGGTCGGGTACCCTGGCCCAATCACCCGTGGTTCGTCACAGGCGTTCCGCACGGCGAAGGTGCGTGATGACCGGGTCACCGCGATCCAAGACGGACCATACGTGGTCGAGGATCGCTCCGCCGATCTGCTGGGGGCATGTGGAGCGGCACGCGATCGTCTTGCCACATTGAGAATCGGCGACGAGGTGACCATCGAGTACACCCTCGACGAAGGGGATCTCCTGATAACTGACGTGGTCAGCGCTGGACCGCTCCTCGTCGCATCCGGCCGGGACGCCCTCAATCCCGAAGCGGAGAGCTTCCAGATCGGATCCTACCTGGTGAGCGGCCTCGCGGCACGGAGCGTGCTCGCCACGGACTGGCATGGAGGGTTGATCCTCCTCACGGTGACAAAGAACAGCGGGAGCGTGGGGACCAACTTCGCAGGCCTCCTCTCGATCCGCCACCGCCTTCCGATGAAGAAGGTTAAGGACGCGATTGCGTTCGACGGGGGGCATTCGAGTTCTCTGGTCTTCAAGGATGGGGCGACCTATCGGGAGATCGGAAGTGGGGGAAAGGTCGCGGTCGGCCTCCTCCTCGTGCCGACCGATCGATGAGACGCCTGGCTCGCGATACCTTGTTGCTGGTTTTAGCAACAGGGATCTCGCGCGTCTTCGGTCTGCTCCGTGACGTGACGATTGCCGATCGTTTCGGAGCGGGTGGGATGTATGATGCTTTCTTGATCGCGTTCTTCCTCCCCGTCTTCCTGCGCCAACTCCTCGCCGAGGGAGCGCTCTCTACCGCGTTTATCCCGGTATATACCGAGGCCCTCGTCACCGATGAGGAGGCCGAACGGTTCGCGAACAACGTCCTCTCTCTCCTTCTGATCCTCTTCCCGATCGTTGTCGCGCTCGGGATCCTCCTCGCACCGTACTACCTCCCGTTCTTGGCGAGCGGTTTCTCTCCGGAGAAGATCGACCTCGCCATCCACCTGGCGCGCATCCTCTTTCCATTCATCGCTCTCGTCGGGTTCGCCGCTATCTTCATGGGAATTCTGAATGCCCACCATCGTTTCTTCTCCGCAGCGCTCGCTCCCGTCTGTTTCAACCTGGGGATGATCGCCGGAGCCCTCCTCCTCGCGCCTTTCTTTTCGGTTCGCCCGATCTATGGGTTGGCCCTGGGAGCGCTCCTCGGAGGAGCGGGACAGCTCCTCTTTCAGGTTCCCGCCCTGCTGCGGACCGGGTTCCGCTTCCATTTCACGCTGCGGCCGCTCCATCCGGGAATCCGCGCGATGGTGCAACTGATGATTCCTGCCCTGTTCGGGTTGGCGGTCACCCAGATCAACCTCCTCGTCGACAACAAGATCGCCTCCTACCTGGGGGACGGAGGAATCTCTTCGTTACAGTACGCGATGCGTCTGTTTCAGCTTCCTCTGGGTGTCTTCGGCGTAAGCATCGCAACGGCGCTCCTGCCCCGTTTCTCCGCGACGTGGGCAAAGGGTGAACACGATCGCTTCTCCGCTCACCTGATCGATGGAATCAGCACGAGCGCCTTTATCCTCCTCCCAGCGATGGTCGGCCTGTACGCGATCGGCCCAGACCTGATCAGGTTGCTCTTCGAACACGGGAGCTTCACCATGGCCGATAGCCTGCGTACGGCAAACGCGCTCACCTTCTACCTCGCTGGGATCCTCCCCTATGGATTAGTCTACATCCTCACCCGCGCGTTCTACGCCATGGGGCGGACCCGCGTTCCACTCGTTGCATCCTCCTGTGCGGTCGCCGCGAACGTCGCTTTCGACCTCCTGTTGGTCGGCCCGATGCGCGAAGGGGGCTTGGCACTCTCGACCTCGATCGCCGGCGGGGTGAACGCGATGATCCTCGCCCGCTTCTTGTGGCGTCAGATCCCCCTGACGGTATCGCTGCTCGTACAATGGGGGAAGATCATCATCGGGACCGGGATCGTCTTCGTCGTGGCATGGGCAACGCGGCAAGCAGTCGGGGGGATATGGATGCCGGTCTTTCTTCCCGGCCTGGCCGGGGGAGCCTCTTACCTGTTTTACAGTTGGAAGAGTGGGCTGCTCACCCTTATTAAGACAGGCCAAGGTCGCCTGGAGTAAGGATCAAGCCGCTTTGCGCGCCCTGTGTCCCTTCAGAGAATAATCCTTCCATGTGTGCGGAGAGCCCCTGCAGGAAGGCTCGCGGTGCCTCTGGATCGCGGAGCATCTCGCCCATCTTTCTCATTCGTGGGAGGATCTCGCGCCCCCGTTCGTGCGCGACGCTGTCACCCTCCAGCTCTTGGGCTATCTTCTCAAAGAGGAAGCGACCCAGAAGTGATGGTGGGTGAGCTATGAGCTCGAGGGGACTGAAGTGATCATGAAGATCGGCAAGAGCTACGGAGACGTCCGCGTCCGTCAGGCTATCGATCCGTCCTACCGCCCGAAAGATCGCCTCCTCAATGATGAGGAGCAGACGCAGGTCTTCGTCCCGCTCGCGTAGGTCCGCATTCACTTCCACAAACGCCTCTCGATAGCGAGGGTGTTGTTTCACGCGCTGGAAGGATTCGTTCTGTTCCAGGTGCTGACAAGTGGGAGGGCAGGCGATCTTGATGAGACGGGTCTCCCCACAGCAGCGGCTGCAGATCGGCCCACCCAGAGCCGGGCAGTGCCGGTTCCCCCGTCGTCTACCGCAGTGAACGCAAAGATCCCTCATAGTACTGTGGTGTTCAGATCTTTGCTTTTGGTGTTTGCGTGCTTCGTCCTACCTTCTCCGCAGTCTGTACGCGGTTTGACCGTGTAGGCACGTAGTATTCCTTCAATAAACACCAAAAGCAAAGATCTGACACCTTCTCCCGACACCTTCTCCCTTAACGGTTGTAACCCAGTTGTTTCTTGGCATCGCTTGAAAGCATCTCCGGGGTCCACGGGGGATCCCAGACGAGGCTCACCTCCACATCGACTCCCTCGAACGTCTGGCGGACCTCCTGTTCGACGCTTCCGGCGAGCATCCCTGCCAGTGGACACCCGGGTGTGGTAAGGGTCATATCGACACTGATCTTATTCTCTTTAATATAAATATTATAAATTAATCCTAAATCGACTATATTGATCCCCAGCTCGGGATCGATCACATTCTCCAGACACGAACGCACGGCATCACTAGTTATATCCATCGCATCCTCCTCGAACGTTTTC
>JAUWNQ010000046.1 GCA_030612565.1 Candidatus Bipolaricaulota bacterium
ATGACGATGATCGCGCTAGCAGGCCTGCTCCTTCTCTTTGTCGGGGCCGAGGGAGCGCCGTACGCGAACAGCGCCGCGATCTTCGAGCTGGGGTCGAGCGGCCGGGCCTTGGGTATGGGCGGAGCCTTCCTCGCCCTTGCAGACGATGAGAGCGCCGCGTTCTACAACCCGGCCGGCCTCGGTTTCCTGCACTGGATCGGGTTCTCCTCCTTGTACGCGCGGCAGTTCGATGCGTTGAACTACGCCGCGATCGGCCTCACCCTCCCGTACTTCGGCGTGACCGTGCTTCAGCTCGATTCGGGGTGGATCGAGACCACAGAGGGTGGGTTCCGCTACACGAGCAGGGCCGGTATCTTCTCGGCCGGGTTCTCGATCGGCCCGATCGGCCTCGGCGGACGCTTCAAGCTCTATCGAGTGGCCGCTCCTTACAGTGCAAGCGGATGGGCATTCGATCCAGCCCTTCTCATCATCACCGATATAATCAGGATCGGTCTGTTGTTGGAGAACGGGTACACGCAGGCGATTGAGTTCTCGGACGGACATAACGAGGCGTGGGAACGACGGCTCAGACTGGGGATCGCAACCACGATCGCACCTTCGAAAGGGGTTCACTTGAACGCTGTAGTGGAGGGGGCGGGACTATTTTCCGTCCATCCACAGCTCTGTGCGGGACTGGAAGCGGAGATCGGAGCGCTCGCTGCCCGCTTCGGATACGATGGGGCCGGGGCTACCTTCGGGTTGTCGGTCCGTTTCGCGAGCTTCCAGGTCGACTTTGCCTACGCAACGCAGGAGATCCTCCCCGACTGCTACCGGCTCTCACTCACCTATAGGTTCTAAAGCCAAGGAGACAAGATGCGGATCCTACAAGGGATAAAGCGAGAAAAGCGGATCATACTGGGCGGGCTCACCCTCCTCTTCATCGTTCTTCTCCTCACCCTTCCCTCTCTCGCCATATCGGAGGAGGGGGAGTCGTTCAGTGCGCAGATCACGGGGAGGAAGACCTGGTCGCTCAGCTATGGGATCGGTGATCCACACGGCCTTGCCCAAGCGGGGATGGCACCATACCAGATCTCTCTCGACCAGTCGCTCGCGGTCGATATCACGGCGGAAGCCCTCTCCATCCTGACGGTCAGTGCTCACTTCAATGATCAAGAGCCCGCGAGCATGCAGTCCCTTACCGTGTACCTCGATGCTGGCAACCTGACAGGGGTCTTCGGAGACTTCTCCATCAGCGGGAAGGAGGCGTTCGCCGTCTACAATAAGAAATTAAAAGGTGTACGGCTAGAATACCGCTTCACCGACTTCCATGACGCCACCCTCACCGGGGTCATCTCGCAGATCGAAGGGATCTCCGAATCGAGGACGTTCATCGGCCGGACCGCACATGCCGAGGTCCTCTTCTCCTCTTTCCCCCCGGGAGAGCCGTGGCTCGACCAGCCCTACCGGCTGAACATCGCCGGGCTATATGCATATGCTATCGTTGCCCCGTTTATCGAGGGCTTCTCCACGGTTGAGCTCGCGTTCGACCCCTCTTCCGCCCTGCAAACGCTCCTTACAAGCTATGGTCTCGGCTATCTATCCGAAACGATAGCTTCCTTCCCTAGTTCGGATCTCACCGCGGATAGCTTCGTCGTTGTCAGCAATGAGAAGGATTTCCTCCTCCTCAAACGCGAGCCAGCCTCCCTCTTGCGCGCCAGATTGGAGGAGGCGATCAAGACCTACAACCAGGAGAACGACCTGACCGGAACGGAGAAGAAACGCTACCCGTTCAACGTGGGGACCGACTACGAACGAGCCTTCCTCGATCAGCTCGCTTCGTCCGTCGCCATCATCGTAGATGATGAGGATTATCCCCTCACCAGTGGAATTCAACACCGGTTCTATACTCTCGGACGGACGGACCTCAAGGAGGGTTCGATCAGGGTCGAGGTGAGCCTGGACGGGGGAACCTTCCTGCCGATCTCCAACCCGGAGTTTTCCAGTTATCAGGTCACGCCGTTCCCGAACGAGGGGATCATCGAACTCGACTTTCCGGAGAGCTTTTTCGCCGGGGAGGAGAGCGCCGTGCGCGTATCGTTTGACTATGCAATCTCCGGGGATATGTTCATGCTCGGGTTCTCGCTCGTGCCGGGGAGCGAGAAGGTGTACTTGAACGGAACCCTCCTCCAACGCAACGTCGATTACTCGATCGACTACGATATTGGAGCGTTGATCCTGTTTACGGAGGCCGGGGAGAAGGACACGATCCGTATCGATTACGAGCGCTACCGCGGTGGGCTGGGAGGGGCTGCCGACTACGCGCGTAACTTCTACGGCGTGAGCTTAGACCTTCCGTTCTCCGACGCCCTCTCTTTTGAAGTGAGCCTCCTGCAGGCGGCCGATAGCCCAACCCCCCTCGGCGACCAGGATAAGACGCGCACCATGCCGAATACTCACACCGTCTCCGGGATTGTCGGTTCCGTGAACCTGGACGGGTTCACCGCCCATTTCACCCTGGGGTACAACGAAGACCGCTTCCCGTTTGACGACAACCTGCGCACGAACCTCCCCAACATGGCGACCAGCCTCCTCGCTATTGAGAACTACACCTTCGTCGGGACATTAGGGGGATTGAGCGTGTACCACGAGGGCACCTGGAATACCTACAACACCTCGGACGGCCTCGCGGGGAACCGTATCCACTCGATCGTAAGCGAGGGAGATCGCGTCTTCTTCGCGACCTCATCCGGGCTGACCGTTCTCGATCTGAGCGGGGATGCCCCCCTGGCCCAGGTCGGGAACTGGCACCGTTACTACCGCGAGGACGGCCTCCCCAACAGTTCGATCCGCGACCTCCTTCTCCTCGATGGAACCCTTTGGGTCGGGACCGAGGAAGGGCTCGCCGCGGTGAAGCTAGCTAATCTCGACGACCGGGAGAGCTGGGAGATACATGCGGAAGAGGAATTTACCGAGCATGGGGCGATTCTCTCCCTCGCCGGGGAGGACGAACAGATCTACCTTGGAACGGAGAGCGGTCTCTTCCTCTTCGACACCCAAGATGAGACATTGACTGAAGTCCCCGGGATGAGCGGGCTTCGCATCAACGACCTTCTCATCGCGAACCAGACGCTCTACGTAGCCTCCGACCGCGGTCTGCGCGCCGTCCATAACGGAGTCGGAGCTGGTTGGCTCGCCTTTGGGGAGGTGGTCAACTCCCTTGCCTGGGTGGACGGCGAGCTGTGGTACGGAAGTGCAAGCGGGCTTCACCGCGGTTCCGGGGGAGAGGACCTGTTCACGGACTGGGAGATCACCAGTGTTGCAGTCGATCCTGAAGGAGCTGTGTGGGCGGGAAGCCGTGCCGACGAGGATTACCGGTTGCGAGTCTGGCGGATCGACACGACGATCGATCCCTTCGAGAATGCCGAGACCGGGATAGACGGACGCGATAAATCCCGTTTCATCGATATCGATGCCGCCGACCATACCGATCGCGGCTTCCTGGGCCGGGTCGACTTCCACAGGCAGATGGAGAACGCCACCCTGTCAGGGGCCTTCGAGAACGTCTCCCCGACCTTTACCTCGATCGGCCGCCTCGGTCGCAGCGACAGTACCGGGTGGACCCTCCAGGGGACCGCACGCCCGATCGATGAGGTGAACTTCTCCGCCTCCCACAACTATCACCTGATCGATCAGGCCGGCGAGCATCCGCGGACAACGATGGAGAACGCGGTATCCCTCTCCCTCGATATCGGGCCGCGTATCGATCTCTCCCTCAACCAGGGGATGGTGAACGACGACGCGTTCCACCGTGGATTCGACGATGGGACGTTCTCCTACACCGTCAACGTTCAGGATCAGTTGTTCGAGGAGAAGCTTGGCCTCTCCCTCCATTGGCGGGACGCATTCAGCAAAGATTTCCTCCTCGAAACCTCCCGCCGTGAGAACGCGCTTTCGGTGAACGGAACCTACAAGATGACCCCGGAGATCTCACTCGCGGCCGCTTGGGGACGGCCGCTGCCCTTTACCGGCGGAGATCCGACCGGGAGCGAGAAGTGGGGGCTGTCCGCGAACTGGAACGCCAGGTTCGAACAGATAACGACTAAACTCGCTTACACCTTCGCAAGCCGGCGCTCCCTTCCTGTAGGGACCTTCCGCGCAACGCAAGAGGCGAAACTCGATCTTAGGTTCGACCCATTCGACCTCTCCGACTGGAAGTTCACCCCGAGCCTCAACCTTAGCGTCACGAACAATGAAGGGCTCCTATCCGTGACTGGAGCGGGGACGCTACGCACGGTCCTCGATCCCTTCTCCGTGAGAACGACGTATCGCCGCGAGATCTCCGGCCTGGGAGAGGAGAGGATGCAGACAAAGGAGAGTTTCACCCTCAACATCGATTACACCGGCCTCCCCGACCTGAAACCGAACCTGACCTACTCCCAGAACACGAGCGCGGTCACCTACCGAGGAGAAACACGCCCTACGGTCACCCGCAATCTCACCGGCAGACTCACCTGGACGCCAGCGGACGGAACCCGAGATCGGCTCTCGCTCTCGGTGCGTGGAGTGACACGCGAGGAGGAGACTACCCTCACCGCCACACTCAACAACTCCTACACGTTCTCGTACGCCCTATTCGACGAGGAGATCATCCCACAGCCGCTCTCTCTGCGGCTCGACCTCGACGGCAGCTACGAGGGGAGGGCGGAGGGGCCAAGCCTCAGCCTCTCGTTCAAGGGGAATGCGGACCTCACCCTCTCTGATACCTGGAGCACTTCGTTCGCCGCCTCGTATTTAACCGGGACTAAGAGTACCGCGGGGATCTATCACAGCCTACTCTTCGAGCTCTTCGTCGCGGCGAAGTTCTAAGGAGGAATAGGAGGGGGGATGGCGGAGGATCGCTACATCAGGCAGATATCCCTTTCGGAATTCGGAGAAAGAGGGCAACGTCGCCTGAGCGCGGCAAGCGTGCTCATCGCCGGGTGCGGTGCCTTGGGAACTAACAGCGCCGAGATCCTCGCCCGCGCCGGGGTCGGGAGGATCATCCTCGTCGACTTTGATAGGGTCGAACGATCGAACCTCCAGCGGCAAGTGCTGATGCGCGAGGAGGATGTCGGCCAACCAAAGGCGCAGGCGGTGGCAAAGGCTCTCAAAGGGATCAACTCCGATATTGAGGTCTCCTACGAGAAGACCCGGATCACGCCCACAAACGTCGAGCGGTTGATCGCAGACGTCGACTTGGTTATGGATGGGTTCGACAACCTCCCCTCGCGTTACCTAGTGAACGACGCCTGCGTGAAGCACCGAATCCCATTTGCCTTCGCCACAGTTGCAGGCACCTTCGGGATGACGATGCCGATCATCCCCAAGAAAGGCCCGTGCCTGCGCTGCCTCTTCCCCGATCCAGCACCCGAGGAGTTCGTCCTCACCGCGGGGAACACCGGCCTGATCAACACGATCCCGCGAGC
>JAUWNQ010000028.1 GCA_030612565.1 Candidatus Bipolaricaulota bacterium
CATGTTCAAGGACTTCGAAGCCAGTCTTAGTATCAAGCGGCTGGATGCGATCTTAGCTCAGTTGTGCTCGGAAAAGGTTCAGTTGAGGATGCCGAGATTTGAACTCATCTCGGAGTTCTCCCTTGCGGACACCCTCGCTCAGCTTGGAATGCCCGATGCCTTCACGGGAGCCGCCGACTTCTCGGGGATGGACGGCACGCATGATCTGTTCATCGGCCACGTGGCGCACAAGGCTTACGTTGCGGTGAATGAGGAAGGAACCGAGGCCGCGGCGGCCACTGGTGTGTCGATGGAACTTTCGATCCCACAGTACGAAATGATGCTGATCGACCGTCCCTTCATCTTCCTCATCCGCGCCATCGAGACAGGGACGATCCTGTTCATCGGGAGGGTGATGGACCCGAGTAGACGCTGACCTGGGAGGCTGCCGTGTTCGACGAAGATGTAGGGGCAACTCGGGTGTCAACCCAAGGGAGCAGTCAGTGGTTGCCGTGGAGAAGCAAACCTCCTGTCCGCACCACACGCCCAGCCCCGGTGAGTTGACAGCAAGTGGCGACTCCTGCTATCTTGAGACAAGAGCGGTAAGTCACAGAGCGGTTAATATGAATCTCTAAGAGGAGGTGATGGGGATGATGTGGAAGAGAAAGGCATTACGAGGAGTATCTCTGGCGCTGGGCATCCTTACTGTAGCCTGGCTAACGTTCCCAATTGTCATTGTCGCGCAGGAGGTCCCCGAGTGCACAATATGGGTGCAACCTGGCGAGTCCATTCAGAAAGCTATCGATCAGGCGCCGGAAGGTGCGGTGATCTGTCTGAGTCCAGGAACCTATGAGGAGAATTTGGTCATCGAAAAGAGCCTCACACTGCGTGGAGAGGGAGAAAACCCAGATGAGGTGCGGATCACTGGAGCCATGGAGGATCATCCGGTGATTCAGATCGAAAGTGAACGAGAGATCGAGGTGGAGATCGAAAACCTCGCTATTTCCGACGCAAAGGGAAGATCAGCCGATGGGATAAAGGTAGCTGGCAAAGTACGGGTCTTGATCAAGAACGTCTACATCTCTGACAACTGGTGGTATGGCCTTTCGGTAGGAGGTGAAGCTCGCCTGACCCTGATTGATTCGAGCGTCTCCCAGAACCACATCAGCGGCCTGTTGGTCGATGGTACAGGTCAAGTGGAGGTGCGCGACAGCCGTTTCGCGGACAACAAGGCATTCGGAGTCATCGTTATGTCTGGCGACGCCCAAATAAAGGGCACGAATAACGCGTTTCACGGCAATGGAGCCGATCTAGGCGGCTTTGCCTCTGCCAGCCTGAGAGCGCCCCTCGCCCTTCAGACTGACAGAGATCAACTCTCCGTTCCGGAGGATGTCGCAAGCCTCCAAGAGGCGATCGATGCCATTGCGCCTGGAGGGACGATTACCATCTCTGCGGGAACTTTCACTGAGGGGGTCACCATCTGGAAGCCGGTGATGATCCAGGGCGCTGGTCCCAAAGAGACGGTTCTAACGGCGCTTCCCGAGCGACACGTCGTAATCTCGATCCTTGCGGAAGCGGAACAGGTAACCCTCACGGGACTCACAGTCGCTGAAAGCGATGGGCAAGGTCTCGCCATCTACGGGCAGGACGTGGCTCTCCGAAATGTCCGGGTGATCGATAACGATCGCTGGGGGCTGTGGGCGGGAGGAACTGCAACCGTCTCCCTCCAGGGCTCCACAGTATCTTCAAACTGGGTCGGAGTTCTCATAGAGAGCTCGGCTCGGGTAGATATGACAGGCTGTACAGTGGATGGGAACAGGACCGGCCTCGCAGCGGGAGGCTCCGCCCTGGTGGTTCTCCAGGATTCCACCATCTCCGCGAATGAGGATGGCCTGTGGGTGGGTTCATCGGCCCAGCTGAGCCTTCAGAACTGCACCGTCTCCGGAAACGGCGGTGATGGCCTCACAGTGGCAGGCTCGGCCCAGGTGACCCTCACAGGTTCGACCGTCTCCCACAACTGGTCAGACGGCCTGGAGGTCAGCGGTTCAGCACAGGTGACCATTATAGATTCAGTCATCTCTAGCAACTGGTGGAATGGCCTCGACGTGTGCGGCTCGCCTAATGTGACGCTCACCGAGTGCGCCATCTCCGATAATGGCTATTCCGGGCTGGCGGTGAGGGAATCGGCTGAGATGACCGTAGGAAACTCCACCATCTCAGGAAACGAGTATGGCTTCGAGATCGACGACTCGGCTGTCGTGACCATCGTCGATTCAACCATCTGTGATAGCCTCTATGATGGTATCATAGTTAACCGCGCGGCTGAGTTGTCCCTCGTCGGTTCTACGATCTCCAATAATGAGTACGAGGGCCTCGAGGTTTGGGGCACGGCTACCGTAACGGTCCAAGACTGCCACTTCCTGAACAACGAGGGATTCGGGATCGTCGTCCGTTCCGGAGCGGTGCAGATATCCGGTACGAACAACGTGTTTCGCGGCAATGGAGCCGACCTGGGTGGCTTTGCTCCTGCCAGCCTGAGAGCGCCCGTCGTTCCCCAGTCAGACCGGGATCAACTCGCCGTTCCAGAGGACTATCCGCGCCTTCAAGAGGCGATCGACGCCATCGTACCCGGAGGAACGATCACCGTCTCTGCGGGAACCTTTGTTGAAGGGGTCACCATCTGGAAATCGGTGATGATCAAAGGCGCTGGCCCTGACAAGACGATCTTAAAAGGATTGCCCGACGGGAAAGTAATCGTTTTAGTGTTGGCAGAGGTAGAAAGAGTGCACCTTCAGGATCTGAAGATTGCCGGAAGTGAGCGGGATGGGCTTGTGGTCTATGGCAGCGATGTGACGCTTCAGAACGTCAAGGTTTGTGATAACAGGTGGGACGGTCTTGAGGTATGGGGTGGCGCTGAGGTGACCGTCAGGGACTGTACCATGTCGGGCAATGCGGACGGCATCGACGTGCGGAACTCGGCCACCTTGATCCTCGAAAATTGCACCATTACCGATAACCGAAACAACGGTCTCTTTGTGTTCGACTCCGCCGTGGTGGCCTTGGCCAACGCCACGATCTCGGGCAGCGCCTACGGCCTGGCGGTAGGAGGCTCGGCCCAGGTCGTCGCTCAAAGCATGACCATTTCCGATAGCGGATTTGACGGCGTCCGTGCAGACGACTCGGCGCAGCTAAGCCTTATCAATTGTACGATCTCGAACAACGGTTCGGAAGGTGTCGACGTATCCGACGAGGCCCGGGTGACCGTCAAGGAGTGCAGTGTCTTTGACAACGGATCGGACGGCCTGGGAGTCTCCGGCTCAAGCCAGGTAAACGTCAAAAGCAGCCTGATTTCGGATAACGCTGGCAATGGAATAAACTGCAAAGAAGAGGCAGTGGTTCACATCCAGGACAGTCATATCCTGCGCAATGCAGGCTACGGAGTGAGCGCTCATCTGCCGGACTGCGTTGAGGATTACTACTCGTCGAGCTTGAAGTTTGCGGGTGAGGTCAGCGGCAGCGGCAACACTATCCCCGGCCCTGACGAGCCCGACGGCAACCAAAAAAGCGCTGTGTGCCCAGACTCGCTAAGCTTCTTACAGGAAGGAGCCGCGCGATCGGAGGGGGACCAGGTAACCACATCACAGGCAGCGGAAGCCAATTTGGCAGACCTGGTTACCGGAAATACAGCATTCGCGTTCAATCTGTATCAGAACCTTTCCCAGGAAGGCGGGAACCTCTTCTTCTCCCCGTACAGTATCTCGTTGGCCCTGGCGATGACCTATGCCGGTGCTCGAAGCACGACCGAGGAGCAGATGGCTGAGACGCTCCATTTCACTAAGCTCGGACAAGACCGTCTCCACCCCGCGTTCAACGCCCTGGCACTAGAACTCGCCAGTCGGGGTGGAGTTCCTTCCCTCGCGAAAGAAACGGAAAAAGGGAAGCGTTTTCAGTTGAACATTGCCAACGCCCTATGGGGACAGGATGGCTACGGATTTCTTCCCGACTTCACCGCGCTCTTGGAGACGCGCTACAGTGCTGGTCTGCGCCTTGCTGACTTCATCAGTGCCCCCGAAGATGCTCGCCGTGATATCAACGACTGGGTCTACCGGAAAACGAGCGAAAAGATCGACAACCTGCTCCCTACAGGCTCGATTACCCCCCTGACACGGCTGGTACTCGCCAACGCGATCTACTTCAACGCGTCATGGCTTTCACCCTTTGAAAAGGAAGCTACTCAGAGTGGTTCCTTCCACCTACTAAACGGTGATCAGGTCACTGTGCCAATGATGAAGCAAGAACATGGTTTCCGCTATGCAAAAGGAGACGACTACCAAGCTATCGAACTCCCCTACTTTGGCGAGCAAGTTTCGATGCTAATTTTGCTTCCCGCTGCTAGTTCGTTCGAGAAATTCGACCGATCCCTGGACGCCAAGGAACTTGCGTTAATTATTGAGGGGTTGAAGTTCGAAACCGTTGATCTTACCATGCCCAAGTTCAGACTTACCTCGGAGTTCTCCCTTGCGGACACCCTAGCACAGCTTGGGATGCCGGACGCCTTTACGGGAGCCGCCGACTTCTCGGGGATGGACGGAACTCGTGATCTGTTCATCGGCCACGTGGCGCACAAGGCCTTTGTGTCGATCGACGAAGCCGGTACAGAAGCGACTGCGGCCACAGCGGTGGTCGTAGACTGGCGCGGCGTATCTCCGTCTCCGATCCCCGTCATCATCGACCGCCCGTTCATCTTCCTCATCCGCGACATCGAAACAGGGACCATCCTGTTCATCGGACGGGTGATGGATCCCAGTTGAGAAACATCTTGAGGATAACGCAGTGGGGACGGAAGAGGTCTCCCAATGAGAAACCAAACAAAGGAGGATGAGATGACTTCACTAATCAAGAGATTCACCCTGGGTTTCACTATCCTGATCGTGACGATAGGGGTGATCGGTCTTTGTTGGAACGTTTTAGCCACTAACGGAGATCAAAATCCATCGCAGGAAGAGACCACTCCTAATGTGGCAATAGCTGATCTGGGAGAACTGGTCACCGGAAATACAGCATTCGCGTTCGATCTGTATCAGAACCTTTCCAAGGAAGGCGAAAACCTCTTCTTCTCCCCGTACAGCATCTCGTTGGCCCTGGCGATGACCTATGCCGGTGCGCGAAGCACGACCGAGGAGCAGATGGCTGAGACGCTCCATTTCACCCCCCTCGGACAAGACCGTCTCCACCCCGCGTTCAACGCCCTGGCGCTAGAACTCGCCAGTCGGGGTGAAGATACGGGCGACACGGAAGAAACAAAAGAAGAGGAGCGGTTTCAGTTACACATCGTCAATGCGCTATGGGGACAGGATGGCTACGGATTCCTTCCCGATTTTCTCGATGTCATCGCCGAGAACTACGGCGCTGAGCTGACACAGCTCGATTTCATGCGGCAGCCGGAAGCTGCAAGGCTCACCATCAACAACTGGGTGAGCGATAAGACCGACAAGAAGATCAAGGATCTGCTACCTCCAGGCTCAATCGCACCCGACACGATGCTCGTCCTCACCAGCGCGATCTACTTCAACGCGACCTGGGAGTACCGTTTCGATGAGCGCTTTACCCATGATGATCCATTCACCCTACTCGATGGCAGTCAGGTTACTGTGCCGATGATGCAGCAGATCAGACAGTTCAAGTATGTTGAGGGTAAAGGGTATCAAGCGGTCGAGCTCCCCTACGTCGGCGACGAACTTTCGATGGTCATCTTGCTCCCTGCAGCCGACCGATTTGAGAAGTTTTCCCAAGAACTGAACGCTCAGCAGGTTCGTGACATCCTGAATAACATGAAGGATACGGAAGAGATCCACCTATACATGCCAAAATTCGAGTACACCTCGGAGTTCAACCTGAAGGCACCCCTCACTGATCTCGGCATGCCAGACGCCTTCGTATTTGGGACCGCGGATTTCTCGGGGATGGACGGAAGCCGGGAGCTCTTCATCGGTGCCGTCTTCCACAAGGCCTTTGTCTCAGTGGACGAGAATGGTACGGAGGCAGCAGCTGCAACCGCCGTAGATATGCCCTGTGCGCTGGCCACTGAGGTCAAGCTCGACCGCCCTTTCATCTTCCTCATCCGCGACAGCGAAACCGGGACCATCCTGTTCATCGGGCGGGTGATGGACCCGAGCGAGAGCTGAGTGCGTACGGGAGGGAGCGGCAAAGACGGCCTCCAGAAGCTCCAGTGGCTGCAATGCCGCCCTCCGCGCGAACCTCGGCCTCCCCCTCTTCCTCTCCCCTCATTCGCGATAGGCCCCCGGAAGCTGGAAGCAACTACCGGAGAAGTAGTAACGCGAAGATCACCACGGCGGCAGCAAGGACAATGAACGAGAGAGTGCGATCTGGAGGAGCAGGGGCGTCCGGGACTGCTTCCTCGTGATAGTCGAAGTCCCATCGCCACTCGGCCGTGCGAGGGCCTTCGAGTGTCGACACGGCAAGGCGTAGCGTCAACGAGAAATCCTCGTTTAGGCGCGCTCGTTGCAGCAACCTCGAATCGCAGACCGCCGCCGGGGGCAGAACAGGGCAGCCACGAAGAATCTTCCGAGATTCCGCCGGTAGAATCATCGTCGATTCATCTGCCTCGAACAGAACCTCCGGACGCACGATGTACCACTGTTGATCGCCGGGCAGCTGAAGAGAAGACTCGTCCCAGTCAATCGTGATCGCCTCGTCGATCACATTCCACAACTCGAACTGCAGATCGAGCAGGCGGCCCATCGG
>JAUWNQ010000024.1 GCA_030612565.1 Candidatus Bipolaricaulota bacterium
GGTCGTCTACCCTGAACGGGAGCGGATCATCGTGGAGAACGTGCACATGATCACCAAGCACCAGCGGGCGACGCAGAACCTGCGCGAGCCAGGGATCATCAAGCGCGAAGGGACGATTCATATCTCTAATGTCCTCCCGATATGTCCGGAGTGCGGAGTCCCGACACGGGTCGGTTTCGCGGTGGTGGATGGCGAGAAGATGCGGCGTTGCAAGCAGTGCGGGGAGATATTCAGGTAATATGCTACGTGAGAAGTTTGAGACAGAAATCGCTCCTCAGTTGATGAAGGAGTTGAATCTTTCGAATGCGATGGAAGTTCCTCGCCTGGAGAAGATAGCCATCAACATGGGCGTCTCCGACAAGGATAACCCGAAGGTGCTCGAAGGAGCGGTGAAGAACCTGGCAAAGATCACCGGACAGAAGCCGATCGTGACCAAGGCTAAGAAATCGATCTCCGATTTTCACCTCACGGAAGGGGATCCGATCGGGTGCAAGGTGACACTTCGTCGTGACCGTGCCTACGAGTTCCTGAACAAGCTGTTCAACGCGGTCCTTCCCGGGATCCGTGACTTCCGCGGTCTGTCGGCTTCTTCGTTTGATGGGCGGGGGAACTACACCCTTGGGTTGAGCGAGCAGTTGGCCTTCCCGGAGATCTCCTATAAGGAGGTCACGGCGACACAAGGGATGGATATCACGATTGTCACCACTGCGTTGAACGATAAGGAAGGGTACTCTCTGTTGAAGGGATTGGGCCTTCCGTTCAAGGATTAGGGGGCGTTTATGGCGAAGAAAGCACTGATAATAAAGAACAGCAGGGAGCCAAAGTATTCGACTAGGGCTTACAACCGGTGTAACCTGTGCTGGCGACCGCACGCGTACATCCGTGATTTCGGGCTTTGTCGCCTTTGCTTCCGCAAGCTCGCGCACAAGGGAGAGATTCCTGGTGTCAAGAAGTCAAGCTGGTAAAGGGAGAAAAAGATGATGATAGCGCACCCGGTCGCCGATATGTTGACCCGTATCCGCAACGCGAGTGGAAAATTCCATCCCGCTGTGTCGATGCCGCACTCGAAGATGAAAGAGGCGATTGCTCGCATTCTTGAGGAAGAGGGATACATCGAGGGCTACGAGATAATCCCTCATGATGTGCAGCCTGATCTCTCGCTCAAGCTGAAGTATCGCGGGGAGCGGAGTCATGCGAAACAGGCGATCACGACGATCAAACTAGTGAGTAAACCAGGCCGTCGCATCTACGTGGGAAATGACAGAATTCCGCGGCCATTAGGCGGGATGGGGATCTGTATCCTCTCCACCTCCCAGGGAATTCTCGCTGGACACGATGCAAAGGAGCGCGGGATCGGTGGCGAGATTCTCTGCGAGGTACTTTAAGGTGATGTGCTATGTCTAAGGTTGGAAAGGTTCCTGTAACGATTCCCAATGGCGTCAAGGTTAATGTAGCTCAAGCTACGTTCACGGTGGAGGGAAAGCACGGTCGTTTAGTGCAGGATTATCGTCCTGACATGGTTACGATCGAGGTTGGCGAGGGAACGGCCACGGTAGGCCGGAGACAGGAAGGGAAACAATATCGTGCCTTCCACGGACTGTACCGTAGCCTTCTAGCGAACATGGTACATGGGGTCTCGGATAAGTGGGAGAAGTCACTCCTCGTGAAAGGACTTGGATATCGGGCGCGTCTTCAGGGTACGACACTGATTCTCGACCTTGGCTATTCCAATCCTATGGAGTACTCCCTTCCAGATGGGGTCGAGGCTGAACTCCCTAACCCGAACGAGATTATTCTGAGAGGAATAGACAAACAGCAGGTTGGTCAAGCGGCGGCCAAGATTCGGGCGTTTCGCAAGCCGAACGTCTACAGTGGGAAAGGGATTCGCTACAAGGATGAACAGGTTCTGCATAAAGCCGGGAAGCTCGGTGGTTCGGGTGCCGGATAGGGAGTGTGAATAAAGATGGCAAGGTTTGATAGGGAGGCGGAGCGCTTTAAGCGTCACCGCCGACTCCGCAAGAAGATTCACGGGACGCCGGAGCGGCTACGCTTGTGCGTCAACAAGAGCCTGCGCAATATCTATGTCCAGTTGATCGATGATGAAACAGGGCATACGGTGGTCGCGGCGTCGACCCTGGACCCTCAGCTCACAGGAGAGGTGAGCGGGTGCAACATTCCAGCCGCTACGAGAGTTGGGACACTCCTAGCCGAGCGGGCAAGGGCAAAGGATATTGAGGCGGTGGTCTTCGATCGAGGGGGATACCTCTACCACGGGGTTGTTGCCGCCTTGGCGGAAGCCTGTCGCAAGGGAGGGCTGAAGTTTTGAGAGCCATGCGTCGTCAAACCGATGAATTTGAGAACGAAATTATTGATATCAGGCGGGTCAGTAAGGTTACTAAGGGTGGACGAAACCTGAAGTTTCGTGTGCTGATCGTGGTCGGGGATGGCAAGGGGCACGTTGGTGTCGGGCGGGGAAACACAACCGAGATCCCACGTGCAATTGAACAGGCGATCCGCGATGCTAAGAAGCACATGATTACGGTCAACTTAACCGATGGGACCCTACCACATGAGGTAACCGGAAAATTCAAGGCGGGGAAGATCTTGTTGAAGCCGGCTCATCCTGGGACGGGGATCATCGCCGGGGTAACAGTGGGAGCGATCTGTCGCTTGGCCGGGATTAAGGATATCCTTACGAAGTCCCTGGGAACGAACAACCCCCTGACCCTCTCGCGAGCGACGATTGAGGGGCTCGACCACCTGCGGATGAGCGAAGAGGTGGAGGCATTGCGGGGGCGTACCCGTGCGACCGAGGAGGTTGCTGATGAGGCTTGAGGATCTTTGTCCGACCAAGGGGAGCGTCCATCGCCGTAAGCGCATCGGTCGCGGGTATGGATCTGGACGTGGTGGACACGAGTGCGGCCGCGGGAACGGGGGGCAGAACTCCCGTAGTGGTGGCGGGGTTCGCCTTGGTTTCGAGGGTGGGCAGACCCCTGTCTGGATGCGCTTTCCCAAGCGCGGATTTCACAACCCTACCCGTGTCGAGTACGCCTGCATTAACCTGGACACACTGGAGAGCCGTTTTGAGCCACAGGCCGAGGTGACGCTGGATGAACTGCGTGCACTGAAGGTCGTTAAGGGGCGGGTCTCACGATTGAAGATCCTCGGCCGTGGAGAGTTGACCAAGCCGTTGATCGTCCACGCCGATCACTACACCCGGGAAGCGCGGCAGAAGATCGAGCAGGCCGGCGGAAAGGCTGAGGTGGTGTGAAGATGTGGGAAAAGTTCGCAAACATCTTCCACGTCCCGGAGCTGCGTAAGCGACTCCTGTTTACGCTGGGGGCGATCATCATCTTCCGCCTGGGGACCCACATCCCTGTTCCCGGCGTTGAAGCGGCGGCGTTGAAGAACTTCTTCGCCAGTCAGAGCGGGGGAATCTTCGACTTCATGAACATGTTCACCGGAGGGGCGCTTCAGCGCTTCTCTCTCTTTGCCCTCGGGGTGACCCCGTACATCAACGCGTCGATCATCTTCAGCCTTCTCACTTCTGTCGTTCCGAAACTGAAGGAACTGCAGCAGCAGGGGCGTGAGGGACGACGGAAGATCACCTCTTACACCCGCTGGGCAGCCCTTGGTTTGGCCCTTGTCCAAGGTGCAACGATGAGTATGCTGATCGTGAACTGGGGCCTCTCGAGCGGAGGAATCTGGTTCTACATTACTTCGATCGTCACCCTGACGACCGGGACGATCTACCTTATGTGGCTCGGGGAACGGATGACGGAGAACGGGATTGGAAACGGGATCAGCATGATTATCATGATCGGGATCCTCTCTCGCTTCCCAGCGCAGCTGCAAACGACGTACAACGATATCACCACCGGGACGGTGAGCCCGTTCTGGGGAGCGGCGTTGATCGTGTTGTTTGTGGTGGTGATCTCCGGGGTGATCATGATCCAACAAGGGCAGCGCAAGATCGTCATTCAGTACGCCAAGAGGACCTCTGGTCGCCGTGTCTACGGGGGGCATACCTCCCACCTTCCGATCCGGGTCAACCAGGGAGGGGTGATCCCGATCATCTTTGCCATGGCTCTGTTAACGTTACCGATGACCCTCTTCCAGGCGATCCCGTCCCTTGGATGGATGCAACCCTATATTCAGAACGGGAGCCCGATCTACATCACAGCCTATGTGATTCTCATCTTCTTCTTCACCTACTTCTACAGTTCCATCGTCTTCGATCCGGAGGATGTGGCGAAGAACGTGCGCGAATCAGGGGGGTTCATCCCTGGGGTACGACCCGGGCGACCGACCGCCGAGTACATCTCCGGGGTGCTGAATCGAATCCTATTGGTGGGTGCTCTCTTTCTCTCTTCGATCGCTGTATTGCCGTATCTCCTTTCGGGGCTGAGCGGGCTTAGTGGGATGTACCTGATCGGTGGAACCTCGCTGTTGATCGTGGTCGGTGTGGGGCTCGATACGATCATGCAGGTCGAGGCGCACCTTGTGATGCGTCACTATGAGAGCCTCACCAAAGCGGGTGGGCTGCTCGGACGGAGGCGGTGATGGTGCTTAAACGAATCACCCTCCTCGGTCCTCCAGGAGCGGGGAAAGGTACGCAGGCGAAACTGATCGCTCAGAAGAGCGGCCTTGTCCACTTATCGACCGGAGATATCCTTCGTGATGAGGTCGCTCGCTCGACCGAACTTGGCCGGGCGGCGAAGGGGTACATGGACCGTGGCGATCTCGTCCCCGATCAATTGATCATCGATATGATCCGAGGCCGGATCGCTGAGACCGATGGATTTATCCTCGATGGGTTTCCGCGAACGGTGGCGCAGGCCGAAGCCCTCTCCGAGATTACCTCCATCGATTCGGCGATCAATATCGCTCTGACACGGGAGGATGTGATCGAGCGCCTCTCCTCACGGCGAGTCTGCAGTGGGTGTGGGAGGATCTATAACCTTCTCTTCAACCCACCTGCGGACAAAACCCACTGCGATATCTGTGGGGGAGAGTTATTCCAACGCGATGACGACCAACAGGCAGTGATCGAGAACCGCTATGATGTTTACATGCAGGCAACGGCTCCGTTGATCGACTTCTATAGCGCACGTGGATTGCTGCGCGAGGTCGATGGCTCCCAACCGACAGAGGCGGTACTCGAAACGATCATGGACTGCCTTTCTGTATGATCCGTTTGAAGACCCCTGCCGAGATTGCGATTATGCGCGCGAACAGCCGCATTCTAGCGGCGACGTTGCACGCAATCTGCCAGGAGGCAACCCCAGGGACGAGCACGGGGTCATTGGATTCCCTTGCCGAGGATCTGATACGCCAAGCCGGAGCAAGACCGGCGTTCAAGGGATACAAAGGGTTTCCAGCGACGATCTGTTCCTCGATCAACGCTGAGGTGGTGCATGGAATTCCGTCGAAGGGGCGACGCTTGCACAATGGGGATATCCTCTCGATCGATATCGGCCTGGTGCGCGATGGTTTCTACAGCGATATGGCGACGACCGTTATGGTGGGAGATGTCGATCCTGTGGCGAAGAACCTGCTACGGGTGACGCAGGAGAGCTTGTGGCGCGGGATTGGACAGGTTACAATTGGAAATCGGTTATCAGATATCTCGCATGCGATCGGCTCCTACGTTGAGAGTGAAGGTTTGTACGTGGGGCGGGAGTATGTCGGGCATGGAATCGGCAGGGAGCTCCATGAGGATCCACAGATCCTTAACTATGGCCCTGCGGGACAAGGCCCGCGATTGCGTGCGGGGATGGTCTTTGCGATTGAACCGATGGTGAAAGTCGATCCTGATCCGACCCGGGTCCTCGAAAACGGATGGACCGTGGTGACGGCGACAAGGGGACTATCAGCGCATTTTGAACATACTGTCGCTATAACGGCGACGGGGACAGAGGTTCTGACACGAGGAGGTGAAGAGAAGCGTAGTGGCTAAACCAGATAAACAGGGGCAGAAACGAAGGTCTTCGTACCCTAGCTCCAAGGACACAGATGTTATTCGTCAACGCGGCGAGGTGATAGAGAGCCTCCCGGGTTCGATGTTTCGGGTGCAGTTTCCTAACGAGCATATCGTTCTGTGTCACATCTCTGGGAAGATCCGGAAGCACTACATCCGTATCTTGACGGGGGACCGCGTGATCGTGGAGTTCTCCCCGTATGACCTGACAAAGGGACGGATTGTTTACCGGGAGAGTTAGTCACAAACGCTCGATTACGATGAAGGTTCGAAGTTCTGTAAAGAAGATGTGTGCTAAGTGTAAGGTGATTCGCCGCAATGGCCGGGTGATGATCATCTGCAAGAATCCCAAGCACAAGCAGCGACAAGGCTAGGGGGGAGTACTATGGCACGGATATCCGGGGTCAATCTACCCAATGACAAGAGAGTAGAGATAGGATTGACCTATATCTTCGGCATCGGTCAAACGCGGGCGGTGGAGATTATCGAGAAGACGGGGATCTCCCCGGACATACGCGGGAAGGACCTGACAGAGCAAGAGGTTGCTGCCCTGCGGCACGAGGTGGAGCAGTTCGAGGTAGAGGGAGATCTGCGTCGTCGGGTCTTTTCGAACATTCAACGGTTGAAGGATATCAATGCCTATCGCGGGGTTCGCCATAAGAGGCGGCTTCCGGTTCGTGGGCAACGGACGCGATCAAACGCGCGCACATGGAAGGGATCCCGACCGGCTAAAGCAGGGAAGAAGAGGTAAAGATGGCGAAGAATGTTAAGCTAGAGCGAGCGCGGATTCACATCCATGCCACCTATAACAACACCATCATCACGGTGACGGACATGAACGATAATCCGATCACCTGGAAGAGCCCGGGTGTTGTGGGGTACAAGGGATCGCGGAAGGGAACTCCTTATGCCGCCCAGATCGCGGCCGAGGCTCTCGTGCGTGAGCTTAAGGACTATGGGATTCGATCGGTCAGGGTGT